>JAFWJP010000244.1 GCA_017514645.1 Solobacterium sp.
TCTCCTGCTTCGAGGTCTCCCGCTTCTCGTAGATCATATGATAGACAGCTGTATAGTTCTTTTCCTGGATTCCTGTCTGCTTCATATCCTGCCTTTCATCAAATCAAACCGCTTCGTTTTCCAAAACACTAACATATCGTTCCAACTTTTGTAAAATGGTTTGACAAAACATTCCCGGACAGGCTATGTTTCAGTCAGAAAGGTACACAGATACAGGTAAGACCCATGAAAACAACCATGAAGCAGGAAGTCATGACCGAACCGGGAAAGATCATCTTCCAGGATGTGGAGATCCCGGAGCCACAGGCCGATCAGGTCCTGGTAAAGATCAAGAGGATCGGTGTCTGCGGCAGTGACATCCACGTCTACCACGGGGAACATCCCTATACCTCCTATCCCGTTACCCAGGGACATGAAGTCTCCGGAAAGATCGTCAAGGTGGGCAGATATGTCAAAGGCCTGCAGGAAGGACAGAAGGTCACCATTGAACCCCAGGTCTTCTGCGGAAGATGCTGGCCGTGCCTGCACGGCAAGTACAATCTCTGCGAGAACCTGAAGGTCATGGGGTTCCAGACCACGGGGACAGCCAGTGAGTACTTCGCCGTGGATTCCTCCAAGATCACGCTTCTGCCGGAAACGATGAGCTATGACGAAGGTGCGATGATCGAGCCGCTGGCCGTGACGATCCACGCCGCAAAGCGCTTTGAACAGGTGAAGGGAGCCAGAGCCGTGGTCCTTGGCTGCGGACCCATCGGCATCCTGCTGATCCAGTCCCTCAAGGCCTTCGGCGTCAAGGAGATCATGGCCACGGATATCTCGGACTATCGTCTGGAACTGGCGAAGAGCCGGGGAGCGGACTACGTATACAACACGAAGGAAACAGACTTCGCAGAAGCCCTTGTCAGGTCATTCGGGCCCGATAAAGCCGATGTCATGTATGACTGTGCCGGAACGGACATCACCATGGACCAGGCCATCCAGAACGCCAGAAAAGGCAGTACGATCATCCTGGTGGCAGTCTTCGCCAAACGGGCAAACGTTGACCTTGCCAAGCTCAACGATTCCGAGCTCGACCTCAACACGAGCATGATGTACCGCCACGAAGACTACGTGGATGCCATCCGCTTCGTCGAAGAAGGAAAGATCCGGCTGGAACCGCTCATGTCCAACCACTTCACCTTTGAGGATTACCTCGAAGCCTACCGGTATATCGATGCCAACCGGGAAAAGACGATGAAAGTGCTCATCGATGTCGATCCGGAAGACGACTGAATACAGTGCAGATCGTTCTGTTCCGGACCGGGAAACGGCTGTAAAGGCCGTTTTTTTCCTTTTCCCCGGGTCTCTGCCTGCTGATGTGTTACACTACAGGTAACAGAAAGTCATCAAGAGAACGGATCATGAATCAGAAAGTTATTGTAGCAGGCCATATCTGTCTGGACATTGCCCCTTTGATCACCTCTGACCCCGTGGAGAAGGTATCCGATCTGTTCCGTCCGGGAGGACTGGTACAGGTCGGGGAAGCCCGTTTCAGTACGGGAGGCGCAGTAGCGAACACAGGTCTGGCCATGAAGTACTTCGGGGCGGATACGGTCCTGGTCGGAAGGATCGGGAACGATCCCTTCGGGGAGATCGTGATGAATACGCTGAACGGGTACAAGGCCGGGGAACATATGATCGTGTCCAAGGAGGAACCGACATCCTATACGATCATTCTGTCTGTACCGGGCATTGACCGGATGTTCCTGCATGCCGCGGGAGCGGACGGGTCGTTCACGGCGGATGATCTGCCGGTCTGGATGATGCAGGAAGCGTCACTGTTCCATTTCGGGTATCCGCAGGCGCTCCGCAGCATGTATCTGGACGATGGTGCGGAACTGGTGCGGCTGATGCGCTATGCCAGGGACTGCGGTACGGCAACGTCGCTGGATACGGCCGCGGTGGATCCTTCCTCGGAAGCCGGTCAGCAGAACTGGAAGACCATCCTGGACAATGTACTGCCCTATACGGACTTCTTTGTACCGAGCGTTGAGGAACTCTGCAGCATGATCGATCCGGAACGTTACCGGCAATGGCAGAAACGCGCGGAACACCGGGATATCTGTACCGTACTGGATACGGAGAAGGATATCCGTCCGCTGGCAGAATACTGTATTCACCACGGTGCGCGCGTCGTCCTGCTCAAGTGCGGCGCCAAGGGCATGTACCTGCGTACAGCGGAAAAGGATACGCTGGAGCGCATCAGTCCGCGCATCTGTATGGATACACAAGCCTGGGCATCCCTCAGTCTCTACGAAGACAGCTATGTACCTGAGCGCATCGTGTCCGCCACCGGCTGCGGAGATACGTCGATTGCGGCCTTCCTGTGCTCCGTGCTCAACGGGGATCCCCCGCAGGAGTGTCTCCACCTCGCCGCAGCCGCCGGTGCTGCCTGTATTACAGGCACGGATGCCCTCAGTGAACTGAGACCCCTGAAGATCCTGAAGGAAATGATCGATGCCGGGTGGGAGAAGACCGGCGCAAAGAAAGAAGGAAACGACAATGCTTGTAACGATGAATGATGTACTGTACCCGGCAAAGGAAGGAAAGTACGGTGTCGGCTATTTCAACGCGGTGACGCTGGAACAGGCAAGAGCGGTGATCGAGACGGCGGAGGAACTGCGTTCTCCGGTCATGATCGGGACAGCGGACGGGCTGAACGGATTCGTGCCGCTGAAGGAAGCCACATGGATCCTGAAGCCGCTGGCGGAACAGGCATCGGTACCGGTCGCGCTGCACTATGATCACGGCTATACGTTTGAGACCTGCATGGATGCGGTCAAGAACGGATTTACCTCCGTGATGTATGATTGTTCCACCCTGCCGTACGAAGAGAATGTGAAGGCGCTGGCGGAGATGGTGAAGATCTGCCATGTGATGGGTATTACCGTGGAAGGAGAGCTGGGGCACGTCGGAGACAACGAAGGAAGCGGAAAGCTGATGAATCCCAGTGATTACTTCACGGATCCGGATGTTGCGCTGGACTTTGTGAAGCGTACGGGTGTGGATTCGTTGGCCATTGCGGTAGGCAATGCACACGGGGACTACAAGTTCCCGCCGAAGCTGGACTTTGAGCGCATCAAGGTCATATCTGATCTGGTGGGTATTCCGCTGGTGCTGCACGGGGGAAGCGGTCTGTCGGATGATGATTTCCGCAAAGCCGTCAGTCTCGGCATCTGCAAGATCAACATCTTCACCGACATCGACAAAGCCGGACGGAACGGGGCGAAGAAGGCCATCGACGCCGGTGTGACGGTCATGCGGGAAATGCTGGAGTATGAACGTAATGCCATGAAAGCAGTCGTACGGGAGAAGCTCACACTCTTCGGGAGTGTCGGAAAAGCATAAAGGGAGAATATATATGGAAAAGATCACAGTCTACGGCAGCAACGTCTGCCCGGGTACGCTCCGGTTTCTGTCGATCCTGACGGAACACCACTATATGCCGGTGTTCATCAA
>JAFWJP010000024.1 GCA_017514645.1 Solobacterium sp.
ACCAGCAGGAACACAACAATGATACCTGCGCTGATTCCGAGTACCTTCCATATTTCGAACAAAAGGAAAAAACTTTTCGTCATCGGCAGTTCATAGACCCAGCGGCAGACACCGGTGCCGTTCACCGCCGGTTCTTCATCCGGACGGACAGGTTCCAGGGCAGATCCGCACTGATTGCAGAAAACAGCATCGTCCGGAAGTACAGTTCCGCAGACAGGGCACTTCACAGGCATAGATATCCTCCTTATTCAATGATGAAAACGTATTCTTGTTCACCTTCATTGTAGACAAACTGAACGGAGATTCTTTTCGTGCCGTATGATCTGTCAATGACTGTTCTTCCGGCACGGAACTGCTATACTGAACATAAAGAGACAGGATCATTGCCGGAGAGGAGAATCATCATGATGTTTGCCGAACGGCTGACAAAGCTGCTGGATACCCTGGAGGTACCTGTTACCGGGCTTGCCGCGTATGCAAAGATGGACCGTACCAGCATCAGCCGCATGAAAAGCGGATCCAGAGAACCGAAGAAGGACGGAATATCCATCCGGAAGCTGCTTCAAGGAATCATCGTTTTCTGTGCGGAAAACGGAAAAACGGATCAATTACGGACATTGACCGGTGCTGAGGAAGATGCTTCGGATGAGGAACTGATGCAAGCATTAAAACTATGGCTGTACAAAGACAGTGCTGTGGATAACAAGGAAAAGCCGGTGATCCCTGCAGTGCAGAATTCCGCTCATACGTTCGGTACCCGTCTGAATGCCGTGATGGATCTGGCCGATATCTCCAACATCAGACTGAGCAGACTGGTCTATGCGGATGCCTCCCTGATCAGCCGTTACAGGCGTTCTGAGCGCCGTCCCAAGAGCGGTTCAAACATGGCCCGAAGAATCACAAGAGTCCTGTGGGAGCGCCTGGAAAAGGAAGGCAGGATCAGTGAACTGTGTGAGCTGATGAAGACTTCGGAAGCTGATGAACAGGCATTTTACGCATGGCTGTTTGAAAATGAAAAACAGGCTCAGCCTGCAATGATCATACCGGAAAAGATGCTTACCCTGCTGAATACCCGGACACCGATGACACAGGCAGTCAGACAGGAGCTGCCGGCACTCCCGGAGATCGAAGTCAGAGATATCTATTACGGGACTGAGGGACTGCGCAGTGCTGCCCTGCGTTTTCTGAAATATGCCTCTGAGCATCAGGTACCGCAGATGTATCTGTACTCAGATGAGAAGATGAACTGGCTGAGCGGTGATCCGCAGTTCTTCCGTCTCTGGGGAGCACTAATGCAGAGATGCATACAGAACCATACGAAGATCACGATCATTCACTACGTGAAGCGAAACATGAATGAACTGAACGATGCGATCGCCGGCTGGCTGCCGCTGTATCTTTCAGGCATGATCTCCTCGTATTTCTGCCGAAAGGACGAACGCTTCCCGTTTGTGAATACGATCTTCCTGATTCCGGGTTCTGCCTGTATCCGGGCTTCCCATGTACAAGGAATGGAAGCTGATGGCATCTATCACTATCATACCGACAGCAGATCCCTGACACAGTTTGAAAAAGAATACCGTTCCCTGATCACCCAGGCATCGCCCCTGTTTGCGATCCTTCCGGGTATGCATGTGCCTGAAGAAAATAAGCTGGTGATCCTGCGGAATACATTGCCTCTCGGTGCCATGTCCGGGGAGACGGTCAGCAGTTTTCATGACGATCAACTGTATTCAGTCTGGGAAGCTGTACGATACCGTGCGGATGAGACCTTCACCGAATTCATTCCCGTAAGAGATCCGGAAGAACAGATCTTTACGGAAGCAATCGAAGGTGCCCCGCGGGATGTATACACACCAGAACAGTATCAGCACCATCTCGAAGATATCCGCAGGCTTGCGTCAGAGGATCCAGGATATGTACCTGTATTTCTCGCACAGTGTCCGTTTGACAATGTCAGGATCTATATTACTGAGACAAAGGTTTCCGTGATACGTATCGATCCCTCACCGGTCACCTTTGAGACTTCTCATCCGCAGATGCGTCAGGCCTTCCTGGATTATACCCTGCGCTTACGGAACAGCTGAGAGACAAACAAAGACCGTCAGACATATGCCTGACGGCCTTTTACCGAAAACAACCGTAAAGCCCCTGGCTTCAGCCGTGGGGATATAAGGCTGTTTTCGGCAACGAGATAACCGGGTTCGTTTTGAACCCGGGATTTTACAGCCTTCCGGGATATTCCGTTCTCCTTCGATTGATCAGTCGATCGTCAATCCTTCCGGCATTCTGGCTCCGAAAACACCCCTGTCTATCTTCAGGGCTTTGTTTTTGACGGTTATTGACTGTAATGCATCGCATTCGTTGAAGGCCATGAAACCGATCTCTTCCACACTCTCCGGAATCGTGATGTGCGTCAGGCTCTCGCAGGTCCGGAACGCCTGTTCGTCGATGACCTTCACCCCGTCGCGGATCGTTACTTCCCTGAGATTGTAGCAGCTCCTGAACGCTTCCGGTCCTATGCGTTCCACGCTGCCGGGGATCGTTACACTCGTGAGTTCCGCACAGGCGTTGAATGCCATTATGCCGATATGCGTGACGCTGTCAGGAATCGCAACACGGGTGATCTTTGCGAACAGGAAAGCACCGCTGCCGATCTCCGTGACACCATACGGGATGACCACATCGCCGCCCTTTCCGTTGTATTTGACTAATGTACTGTCTTTGATTTCATATTCTTCCCTTTTTACCATCTGTCGCTGCCTCCCGGTTTTCCCTCTTCCCTGTCACAGAACGCAACTTGCATAATCACTGAATGAGTTCATGTCTTATTCCTTTTTTAGCATAATCAGGGTGTAGCAAAGGCTTTCCATCAGGACCGACCAGAACCGTCATATATTCAAGATCCTTTAACAAATACTATGATGACTTCGAAATTGTCGAACTGGATACAGTCATCCAGGAAGAAAACAACGGCTGGTACAGATTTGCGGAGACAATCTTCTTCGGTGAAAAAGGCGAAATGCCTGCAGACACCGGAACGGTCAACCGGTATGCTACCTCTGCCCGTTTTACAGGATCTGATTGAATTCCAGCTTTTCGTTGTTCGGGCCGATGATAGTGAAGAACTTTACTCCATTCTCAAAGAACGGCAGGAAGATCGGTCCGTCTTCCCCTTGTGCAAACCGATATCCGGCTGCCTTGATCTCCGTATACACATGGTCGATGTCCGTGACGTTCAGTGCGACATGATCCCATGCGCCCCATACAGGATGGACTTCTTCTGCACTGTATGTCTCAATGACGGCTTCCCCGAGTCTGAGGAAGGTGCATTTCCGGTCGGTTGCCTGCCACAGGATTTCAAAGCCTAAGCCCTGATAGAACGCAAGGGTCTCCTCGTAGCATGCTGTAGGGAGTCCGAGATGCTGGATCCCCGTCGTCAGTTCCTTGATTGTCTGCTTCATATCTGCCTCCGTCATTTTTCTATCTCTCCTGTCCAGTCCAGGATCCCGCCGAACTCATAGACATTCGTGTATCCCATGTCCGCGAGTTTCTGTGCAGCATTCCTGCTCCGGCTGCCGCTGCGGCAGTAGACCAGGATGATCTGGTCAAGATCCGGCAGTGTCTCGGGTCTTTCAGTGCCGATACTCTCGTACGGGATCAGGATCGCCCCGGGGATGTGGCCTGTGTCGTACTCGAGCTGCCGGCGTACATCCACGATCACGTGCCCGTCATCCTTCCCCATCATCTCTTTTGCACTTTCCTGGCTGATGTGCGTATAGGTGCCGGCAGTCTGCACTTCCCCGCTTCCTTTCCCGGAGATGCATCCGGCCAGCAGAGCAATTATTTGTTTCATACAGTCTCCTTGGGGCGATACCGTATATCGTCGTATTAACTATTGATCCTATTATATAATACAGCGGTATGCCAGAGAACAGCTAAAGACGATGCGGAAATCTGTCCGGGATCAGTTCTGCAACTCATTTTCTGTGTATAATAATCTCAACAAGTATACCGTTCGCGTTTGCCAGCCCCCTATCAGGCTGACTGACTCTGCTCCCGGAGTTTGTGTGTGCGGTATACTTTTTCTTTTTTGTCCGCACGCAGAAACACGCCGGGGTTCCCCTCTCCGGTCCTTTCTGCATGCGTTTTCTATACATTGCAGCAAGGAGGAACTATGAAGCAAACAGTAGAGATCAGCAGGATCGATCCCAATCCGCTGAACGAGCGCTCGATGAAGCCGGAGGACATCGAGATCATCGCCGAAAGCATCCGGAAAGACGGTCTGTTCGAGTCCCCGGTGATGTACCCGAAGGCCGGACGCTACGTGCTCCTGTCCGGTCACCGGCGCCTGGCTGCCCTGCGCATGCTCGGTGTGACGGAAGCGGAAGTACGCGTCGTACCCTGCCCTTCGTCCCTGGCGGAGGAACAGGAGATCCTCGCGGAGGCCAACATCCACCGCAGCTCGCCGGAAGAGATCCGTACGGAAGTGAAGCTTGCAGAGCGTGCGTGGAACAGCATGGACAAGGACCGCCGCGCAATCCTCAGGGAAGCCTACCTGAAGAAGTTCAGGGAGGCCAACCAGGGCAACCCTGCCTACGCGGAAGACCCGGACAAGTTCATCACCGGCAACTTCCGCCCAGTGCACGACTACATCCGGCAGATCAACGGACTCACCGCGAGCAACTCCACGATCAAGCGGTATCTGATGGAGATCCTGCCTGAAGAGTGCCGCCCTTCTGAGGGAACGAGCAGAGTTAAACCGATCACCCTGCGGGATGTGCGCCGGTGTGCCAAGACATTTGCAGGCATGCTGGAAACGTACCAGACGGACGATCCGGAACTGCTCAACACGGTCGGTGACGCGATGGAGATGACGGAAAAGCTGCTGGAACGGTTGGACAAAGAGGCGGCCTGAAAGGCTCTCTCCTTTTAGATAAGGGAGGGAGCCCGGCGGGCACCTTTATGAAAATGAAAGGAGATGATGTATATCGCAAATGCGATGAATATGCGAAGGATCGAGGCGAAGCTCAGGACGC
>JAFWJP010000025.1 GCA_017514645.1 Solobacterium sp.
CAACTTCCTGACCAATGACGGAAAGACGGTCATCTGGCAGTCCGAGCGGGACGATATGGCCCGCCTGTTCACCTATGACGCAGAAACAGGAAAGCTGATCAAGGCCATCACACCTGCCGGCATGGAAGTCGGAGAACTCGTCTGGAAGGATGATGATGCACAGTACGTCTACTTCATGATGAGCAATATGGAAGGAACCTCCGACCCGTATTACCGTCGTCTGTGCCGCGTGCATTACGATGGTACGGAGTTCAGCCTTCTGACCCCGGAGGACGGCATGCACAGCTGCAGATTCTGCGCCGGCATGATCATCGATACCTGGTCCAGAGTAGACAAAGCACCGGTCACCAACCTCAGAAGACCGGACGGAACACTGATCAGAGAACTCATAGAAGCCGATATCAGCGATCTCATGGAAAGAGGCTATATCATGCCGGAACGCTTCAGCGTCACTGCCAGCGACGGAAAAACGACCCTGTACGGCATTCTCATCAGACCCGCGGACTTCGACCCGGAAAAGACCTACCCGTTCATTGACTACATCTACGGCGGCATGCAGATGTACAACGTACCGAAGTCCTTCCAGTACACCGGTTCCATCGAAGGAAGAGAGATCATGGGCGGTCTGGAGGAACTGGCACAGCTCGGCTTTGCCGGAATCATCCTGGACGGTCTGGGAACACCCGGACGCGGCAAGAAACTGCACAACATCAGCTATGAAAACATCCATGGCTGTGCCGGTCTCAAGGACCATGTAACTTCCCTGCCGGAACTCAAGGAGAAACTCCCTTTCCTGGATCTGGACAGAGCCGGCATGTGGGGCAACTCCGGCGGCGGATGCGCAACTTCCCGCGCCATGCTGGAATACCCGGATGTCTACAAAGTCGGTGTCTCTTCCGCCGGAAACCACGACCAGAGGATGTACAACACCAGCTGGACGGAAAACTACTACGGACTGTACAACAAGGACATCTACATCAAAGGAGACAACACCGCCCTGGCAAAGAACCTGAAGGGACACCTCTACATCGTCCACGGCGCCATGGATGACAACGTTGCCATGTCCGAGAGTATCCGACTGATCGATGCCCTGATCAAGGAAGACAAATACTTCGATTTCCTGATCCTGCCGCGCACGAATCACAACGTACCGGCAAATCCCTACTTCATCCGCCGCAAGATGGACTACTTCGTCAAATACCTGCTGGGTGAAGAAGTCCCGACGGACTATCACTTTGAGATTCCTGCATGAGGAACCCGGAACAGCTGAACTCCCGGATCAGGGAGATCATGGAGCGGTATCAGGCAGCAGGTCTGGCTGCAGCAGTCATCGACCGCAGCGGCAATACCCTCTATGAACAGTACTTCGGATACCGTAACGCAGAAACGCAGGAACCGGTCAACGAAGACACGGTATTCGGGCTGGCATCGGTCACCAAGTCCTTCACTGCCCTCTGCATCATGAAGATGGCGGAAGATGGTCTGCTGGATACAGACGATCCGGTCAGCCGCTATCTGCCGGAATTCGATGATCACCACGGAACGATCCGGATCAGGCATCTGCTGTCCCATTCCGCCGGTTTCTGGCCGCTGCACCGGACAACGATCGCGGAAGTCCGCAGCAGGTACGCACTGAACAGCGAACCGGATCCGGCAGACGATATCACTCTGGCGGAAAAAGGCGCGGAAGCCGTGATCGCGCAGATGAACAAGGCGGAAGACTTCATCGATGCACCCGGGATATACTCCAGCTACTGCAATGATGGATTCGGATTGCTCTCCGAGATCATCCGCCGGCACGGTGACTGCGATACGTATCCGGAATACCTTGAGAAGCATATTCTGGTACCGCTCGGCATGACCCGCAGCAGCTGCCGCTTTACCCCGGTTGATGACAATGCGGCTGTCCTGTACCGGATCGAAGACGGTATCCGTACCGGTGACCGCGACTATACACGCGATGCCTTTACGCTCCATGGCGGCGGCGCAATGAAATCCACGCTG
>JAFWJP010000245.1 GCA_017514645.1 Solobacterium sp.
ACACATATCCGTCATGGTCACAGACACAGGAACCTTCCCTTCCGTAAGTGATGACGACCGTGTTCCCGGTACGTTCATGCAAGTGTTCCGCACAGTTCCGCAGATCTCCGGTCTCTCCCAGAAGTGCACGTGCTTCCCGCAGATTCAGATGCAGCATAGGATGCAGTGCCAGCAGACGGTCGTGTTTCTTACGGGGAATCAGTTCCGTACGGACACCCGGCGCATAGCAGAACGGCAGTTCCGGATGTGTCTCGAAGAAGCGGATGATGTTTTCTCCGGTCTCTTCCTCGATCTCCAGTCCGCAGCAGTAAGCCAGGGCATAATCGCTCACATTCAGCGTATCCAGCATCTCTTTGTGCAGCCGGTATTCCGCTCCGTGGACCGACAGGAACGTACGGTTGCCGTCCTTGTCCACAATGCAGTAGCAGCACCCGTCTTCCTCCGGTGTATCAAACAGTGCATGCATGTGCTTCTTCTGCAGCTCCTGACGTACCAGATCCCCGTAGACCCCGGTACCGACCGGGGCCGCAAGATCATAGGGTACTTCCAGAAGCCGGAACATATTCGCAACATTGCAGGCACAGCCGCCGAGCCGCATCATCTGCGTCCGTGTATTCACATCCCCTTCCAGACCCGGCAGATGATCCACACGGATCGTAACATCCACCACTGCTGAGCCAATGATCAGTGCTTTTTTCATGATCGATCTCCTGCGATCAGCGCCCGGTAGAGCGCAATGAACGCCAGACTGAACAAACACCCGCCGATGATGTCCGTAAGCCAGTGCTGACCCGAAAACAGCCGCAGAACCGGTGCCAGAACCGTACCGGTCCACATTGCCGCAGCCATTGTCCGGTTGTACTTCCGGTGTGCCTGCAGATAGAGCGCAGAACTGCCCAGGACACTCATGGCAATCATCGTATGCGATGACGGATAGGAAGCTTCCAGAACACCATCAGGCGTCACCGGACGATAATTGATGATGACGTGTTCAAACAAGATATAGGTCACAATGACAGCCAGAAAGATAAAACCCAGCTGAATCAGTTTTGTCTCCACCTTTGCCAGACTCCTGCGCCGGTACAGCTGCACCGCCCCGCGCAGCGCAAACACTGCAGCGCAGATGATTGCCGCAAACAGCGGAATCTCGCTCAGCAGATCAAACAGCTTATGTTCCCCGATCACTTCAAAGACAGCTGCATTGAGTTTTCCGAAACCTACTTCCGATCCAAGCGGACCGACCGCCTCAACACCCACAAACTTCACCAGAAGCGTAAATACGACCGCAGCTGCACACAGCAGCACCGCAGTCAGCACACGTTTGTTTTTCATAACGTTTCACCAGACCTTGATTACCCTATAAGAATATCACGCACCGGAATGAACCGTCACTTCCGTTTTATGATACGATTCTGTTACCGGAGCATTTATTTCTGCCGGAACCACCGCAGGAGCGTCTGAATATGAGTCTTGAATCCGATCTTTTTGCCAAACGGATCCCCGATCCGGAAAAACTGCTTGCCTATGGATTTGAACGTACAGATGATGGATATACGTACCGGAAAACATTCATGGACGGCAGGTTTTCTGCTTTGATCACGATAGATGAATCCCAGCGGATCAGCGGCAAGGTCATCGACCTCGACTTCGACGAAGAATACGTCCTGGTTCACGTTCCTGTACGGAACAGCTACGCCGCGGAAGTGCGCAGCGAGTATCTGGACATTCTGGAGGATATCGCCCGGGAATGCTTCGT
>JAFWJP010000246.1 GCA_017514645.1 Solobacterium sp.
CAAGGCAGGGCAGACGGTCACCTACGGTCTGACATCACTGCAGGGCGGTATCGCCGGAAACGTCATTCCTGATGACTGCAAGGTTCTGGGTACATTCCGCTTCTTCGATGTAGAGGAAGGAAAGAAGGCTGTGATGCTGGCGAACAAGGTCGCGGAAGATACAGCGGACATTTACGGATGTACGGTTGATGAACTTCCTGATCCGGATGCGATCATTCCGCCGACGATCAATGATGCGCGCATTGCCGGCATCATGGAGAAGGCTTTCGGAGAGATGCTGCCGGAAGGTACGGTCGTGGATCATGAGCCGTGGTATGCAACGGAAACGTTTGCCAATTACCTGACGAGGTATCCCGGTGTCTTCATGCACCTGGGAATCCGCAATCCGGAGATCGGGTCCGGTGCAGAGCATCACAATACATTCTTCGATGTCGATGAAGAAGTGCTGCCGACAGGTGTCGCCTGTACGGTACGCTTCGTCACAGCGATGGAAGAGAACGGACTGAAGTAAGACGTATGGTATGTGCGGATCATGATCATGATCCGCACATTTTCTTCTGCACCGGTTTGTTGTACGATGAAACCATCATGCGTTTATTGTTTGATCTGGACAAGCGCGATTATGATCCTGCGGCCCCGGAATACAGGCGTCCTTCGGCCCGGGCTTTGATCATTCACGGAAGCAGGATCGCCATGGTATACAGCCGGAAATACCGCTATTGCAAATTCCCCGGCGGAGGAATCGAACAGGGCGAAACCCCGGTTGAAGCCCTGGTACGGGAGACAGCGGAGGAAGCCGGACTGACCGTTATTCCGGAAACCGTTCTTCCGTACGGATATGTTCACCGGATCCAGAAAGGTGAAAACGGACAGACGTTCATCCAGGACAATTACTATTATTTCTGTGCTGTACAGGATGATCCGGTCAGTACGCATCCGGACGAATACGAAGCGGAAGAGGGATTTGTCCTTGTCTGGGTTACGCCGGAGGAAGCCATCCGGGAGAACCGTACCTATGATCATGGTCCCTGGGATCCGCTGATGACAGAACGGGAGTGTATGGTACTGGAACTGCTTCAGAAAGAAGGGTATATATAAAAACGACCTTTCCGGTCGTTAAGCAGCCATTTCGTTGACGGTCTGCCGGTAAGCATCCGTGATCTTCTGCAGGATATCCGTATGTTCGAAATCCTTGTTGTATACGATTCTTGCCTCTCTTGCCATAGAGAGGTTTTCAATCGGCAGGGCAGTCAGCTTGTGCTTGCGGATCTCGTTCATGCACGCACTGCGCGGCAGGATGGAAACACCCAGACCCTTGCGGATGAGATCCTTGATCGTTGCGACATTGTCCATCTCCATAGCGATGTCATAGTTGTCGATGGAGTCATTGAGACTTTCCAGCGTTGAATCAAAGAGCTGTCTTGTAGCACTGGAGGGAAGGCGCAGGATCATGCGTTCGTTCCGCAGTTCATTCAGCGTTACCATATTGCGCTTTGAGAGCGGATTGGAATTGGCCATGACGCAGACGAGGTAGTCTGTATCCAGCATGACGGAATTGAACTCCCGGTCGATGACCGGCCCGTCAACAATTGCCATATCCACTTCATAGCTGCGGAGTTTGTCGTAAAGATTCTTGATGGTGTCCGTAATTACGGTAATGCTCAGATCCCGGCCGGAACACTTGGCCAGGGCTTCCGATGTGAGGTTGCTTTCAGAGGTATGGGTAATACCGACACGAAGGCTGGTCAGATTGTGCTCTGTATCCTGCAGTTCCCGCAGCATCTGTTCTTCCATTGCTGCGATCCTTCTGGCATAGCGCAGAGCGATCTCACCTTCCGGTGTGATGATCAGACCGTTTTTTCTGCGGATGAGCAGGGTAGCGTGCAGTTCCTGCTCCAGTGTGCTGATCTGATGGCTGACAGCCGGCTGGGTCAGATTCAGCGCTGATGCTGCTTTTGTAAAATTACCGAGTTCCGCTACGGTAATCAATGTTTCCAGTTTCTGATTGATCATAGAAAAATAAACCTCACATTAAATGATTTTATAATACCCAAAATATTTTTCAATCCTGTTTTCCTGAAAAGAAAGAACCGCACTGCTGCGGTTCTGTATTCTTCTGAAACAATTTACTGCTGTTCTATGACCGGTTCCAGATCCTTGATCAATTGTTCCGTCCGGAGCCTTGCGCCTTCTGTTGTCAGGTGCAGATTGGAATCGTAGAACAGATTATAGGGATACATATAGTCCGTGAAACGGGAGATCACAGGGCAGTCCAGCGCTTCCCGCAGTTCTGCCTCAAACGCATCGTATGCTTCGCGTTCCGGTGTATATTCACCATCACCGATCGGATATCCGGCAACCACCATCCGGGCACCTCTCTCCTCCAGCCAGGCATTCAGCGCATTGAGGCGTTCCGTACAGGTATCGTTGACTTCCGGCATCTGAATGCTCGTCTCATCAAAGGTATACAGCACTTCATCCCTGGGATAGGCATCATCCCCGTATTCATTGAACGCACTCCGCGCAAAGAATCCCTCAGCCCCGTCTACGGGCACCTCCCTTCCGGTGATCGTCTGCCGAAGCCACCTGACCGTGGCTTTGAAGGCGTATCGCGGGAAGGCCCGTGCCATATTGCTGTAATCCTGAGGCCGTATGAGAGGGTACAGTTCTTTGTGGTCCTCGATCGTCATCCATACGAGCTCAGGATTCTGGATCGTATCGTCATCGGCATACGTATGATGCGCGATGACGTAGATGTCCCCTTCGTGGACGTTAAGGCGGCATACCTGTTCGTCGAACGGGTTGCCGAATCCTCCGTGCATTCCCATATTGACAACAGGCATGCCGTAGGCTTCTTCAATCAATGAAGAGTCAATGCCGAACGCGAGATTGGAATTGCCGATGAGGACGATGCGCGGTCCTTCGACACTGTTGAGCCTTGCGGCTTTGTCAATCATCGCGGCGGTATAGATCATCGTATACTGCGGGGTTACCGTGTGAAAGAAGAAGGTGATGAAAAGAGCCAGGATCGCAAGGATCGTCAGGCAGAAGGCCAGTATGGTTTTGACGAACTTTTTGTACATAGGCTCTCCTAGAAGCGGAAATAGAGGAATTCGTTGCTGGAACGGACCGGCATGATGAGGATCATCAGCAGAACGAACAGGATGGATACGATCCAGCGCGCAGCCGGATGCCAGGTGTTCATTTTCTGCAGAAGATCATAGTGCTCGCTGATCAGGTCCACCAGAACCAGAACCACGGTTCCGGCAAAGATGCACAGGATCGTGAATCCATCGATGCCGAGTTCCCTGTAAGCAGTGAGGAAATAGGCGGCAGGACGTGTGATGCCGCGGAACATGTGGGTGATGATATACACAGCGTCCGCGATGGTATCCGCCCGGAAGAAGATCCAGGCGACGGTAACAAACGCAAAGACAATGAGTGTACTGAGCAGCCGGGCAGGAAGCCGGGTGTGTTCCTTGGGGAACAGGTGGTTCTCAAGAACCTGCCCCAGGCCGTGCAGCAGTCCCCAGACGATGAATGTCCATGCAGCACCGTGCCAGAGTCCGGAGCAGAGGAATGTAACGATCAGGTTGAAATCGCGCCGCAGGGCAGAGCAGCGGCTTCCGCCGAGCGGAATATAGACGTAGTCGCGGAACCAGGAGGACAGCGAGATGTGCCATCTGCGCCAGAAACCGCGCAGGCTGGAGGCGAGGTAGGGACGTCTGAAGTTGTCCGCCAGGTGATAGCCGAAGAGCTCGGATGTACCGATTGCTGTGTCGGAATATCCCGAGAAGTCACAGTAGATCTGAATGCTGTAGAACAGCGCGGCCGCAAGCATGGTTCCGCCGGATACATGATCCAGGCTGCCGTACACCTGGGTGACGTATTTGGCCAGTGTATCAGCGATGACCATCTTCTTGAACAGTCCCCAGACGATCAGCCGTACACCGTACACTGCCCGGTCATAGTCGAAGGTCTGTTTCTCATGGAACTGCTTCAGCAGAGTGCCCGCCCGTTCGATCGGACCGGCGAGGAGCTTGGGAAACCACGCTGCATACAGAGCATAGTACAGAAGACTTTCCTCTGCGTCCAGCTTCCCGCGGTAGACATCGATTACATAGGAAACGGAACTGAACGTATAGAACGAAATGCCGGCAGGAAGAACCAGGCGGAGTGTAAAGACATCCGCATGGAACACTGAAGCAAACGTTGAAATGAAGAAGTTGAAATACTTGAATACAAAGAGAATGCCCAGATTGATGAACAGTGACATTCCCAGCCAGAAACGCTCCTGACGGCGTGAGAAGATCTGACGCGCGGCATACCATGATACCAGCGCAGACAAGGCCAGAAGGAACGTAAATGCCGGACCGGCAAAAGCGTAATATACAAAACTCGCAGCCAGCAGCCAGTAGGGCCGGTATCTGCGTTTCAGAGCATAGTGAATCAGAAATACGACCGGCAGGAAGACTGCAAACTGCCAGGAATTGAACAGCATCTGTTTTCTCCTTTTTCCTATAATACTTTACCAAAACAGCCGGAAAGACTCCATAGGATCCCGGAAACAAGATGTTTTTATTCCGAATGAGCGGAAAAAGAGCTGCAGGGCATGTTTCATTCTGCGTTTTAGCGTATGATAGTACACATACAACGGAGTGAAATGAATATGAGCAACGGCAGAAAAACCGCAGCGATGGGAATCGCAGCACTGACACTGATCATCTTTGCCTTGATGCCTGCATCAGGTGCTTTGTCCCATGAAGCACTGTGCGTACTGGGAATCTTCTTCTTTTCCCTGACCATGTGGATCGGTGTATCCATCGACTGGCCGAGTCTGATCACGCTGCTGCTGATCGGTTTCCTGCCGTCCTACGGCTTCTCCAAGGCATTCAGCGGGGCATTCGGCAATTCTACTGTCGCTTTCCTGATTTTTACGTTCATGCTGGTATATCCGCTTTCACAGACGAATTTTGTACGCCGCTGTACCGTGGCGTTCATCACCAACCGGATCGCCAGAAAGGGACCGTGGTATTTCATCTGTTTCCTGTTTGCGGCGGTGACCGTGCTCGGACTGTTCATCTCTCCGTCGGTTCTGTTCGTTGCTTTTCTGCCGTTCCTCGAGGATATCTACAGTGTTCTCGGACTGAAGAAGGGGTCCGGAACTGCCAATATGATGATGCTCGGTACAGCCTTCTGCATTTCTCTGTCTTCAGGCATGACGCCGATCGGGCATGTATGGCCGACGCTGGCCATCGGTACGCTGGCCTCTGCCGGGATTGAAGTCAATCAGTTCCAGTACATGGCGATGGGGATCCCTGCGGGTGTTCTTCTGATCATTCTGCAGATCCTGGTCTTCCGCTTTGTGTACCGTCCGGCGGATATCAATGAGATCGATCCGGGGAAGGCAATGGAACTGCGGGGCAGCGTTCCGCCTGCGGATGCGCGGGAGAAGATCATTCTCGCCGCAATGGCACTGACGGTCTTCCTCTGGAGCGCTCCGAGCCTTGTGAAAGGCATTCTTCCGCAGTTCTATACTCTGGTCAATTCCTGGACCAGTGCAATGCCGCCGTTGGTCGGCTGTATCATTCTGTTCCTTGCCCATACAGGAGGCCGTCAGGTACTGAATTTCCGTGATGCAGTGACCAAGGGTGTCATGTGGGGCTCGGTTCTCATGACAGCTGCAGCGACGCTGATCGGTGCCTGCCTGACCAATGCGGATATCGGCATCAGCGCATGGCTGTCCGGTGTCATGGCACCGGTGACGGAGGGTCTTCCGGAGATCCTGCTGATCCTGTTCTTTGCTGCGTGGACGGTGCTGGAAACGAATTTCTCTTCGAATATCGTCACAACGACGGTCGTGAGTTCTGTTGTTATTGCGGTGCTGAGCGCGCTTCCTGCCGGCAGTGTGAATACGGCTGCGGCAGTCTGTCTTGTCGGCTTCGGGGCTTCCATCTGCAACATGACGCCTGCCGGTCAGTCAACGATCAATACGGTCGCCATCGGTTCGGAATGGACGGATGCCCGGTCCATGTTTGTCTGGGGCGGAATCTTTGCCGTTCTTGCCGTACTGGTGATGACATTTGTCGGTTACCGGATCGGCGCAATTGTCATGTAATTTACATTTGTTTCATAAAAACAGGAAACGGAATTCCCGGGAGTTCCGTTTCTGTTCGTTCTGTACGTTGACAAGCACAGACGGATTATCTAAAATCCAACTATATTCGATGAACGGAAGAGTACCTGACCGTACCCTCCAGCGAGCCGGAACAGAGTGGAAGTCCGGCAGGCAGCACGGTCCGGGAAGCGCATCCGGGAGGATCCTTTCTGAAATCAGTAGGAAAGGACGCAGACACAGCGTTAGGTGAGAGGGGCCGGATATCTTCCGGCAACCAGTGTGGTACCGCGGTTATGCCGTCTCTGGATGAGACGGCTTTTCATGTCATAGGAGGCAGGTATGAAAACAACATTCAAGTTTGACCATTACTACAAGTACGATGAGCTGAAGAACAACCTGACGTATTTCGCTGACACGTATCCGGATCTTTGTATGCTGGAAGTCAATTGCGTCACACCGGACGGACGGAATCAGTACGCAGTGACCCTGACAAACAAAAAGACCGGGGACGCGCTGTCCAAGCCGGGCTGGTATCTGGACGGCAACATCCATGCGGGTGAAGTGACAGCAGCGATGTGCGCAATGCATACCGTGGATTATCTTCTGACCAATTACGGAACGGATGATACCTGCACGAAACTGCTCGATGAGATGACGATCTATGTCATTCCCCGGATCGCGGTGGACGGTGCGGAAACCTATCTGAACACGCCGTACACGCTGCGTTCTGCCAACCGTGACTATCTGCCGGAAACCGGAGGCATCAAGGAAGAGGATCTGGACGGGGATGACGTGATCCGGGCAATGCGGATCAAAACACCTTACGGCGCCTGGAAGATCGATCCGGACAACGGTGATACGATGTGCCTGAGAGGACCGGATGAAACGGAAGGTGATTTCTATGATATCTATCCGGAAGGCATTCTGGAGCACTTTGACGGGGAAGAGAACCTGAAGAAGAAAAAGGCTTCCTGGGGTCTGGATTTCAACCGGAATTTCCCGATGGGCTGGAATCCGGAATACCGGCAGGCCGGAGCGGGTGTCTATCCGCTGAGCAATCCTGAGACAAAGGCAGTTGCGGACTTCATTCTGGCACATCCGAACATCGGCGGTGCAGCCATCGGTCATACCTCCGGCGGTATCATTCTGTATCCCCCGGGAACCAGAGCGGCCTCTACAGCGCCTTCCAATGACATCAAGGTATTCAAGGCCATCGCGGAGATGGGAAAGCAGGAACTCGGCTATACACCGATGAACATCTTTGATTCCTTCATGACCGATCAGGTGAACTTCGATTCCGGTGCTCTGGATGACTGGTGCTATCAGAACCTCGGGATTCCGGCCTATACAATGGAATTCTGGGATATTGCCAAACGGGCAGGTGTACCGATCGAATGGGGTGTCCGCGGCACGGATGAAGACAAGAAGGCAATGGAACGCTTCAACGGCATCATGAAGTGGGTCAAGGAACATGCCCCGCAGTACTATCAGGACTGGACACCGTTCGAACATCCGTACTTTGGTACCGTGGAACTGGGCGGCTTCAACATCAAGAGGACCCAGCAGAATCCTCCTGAGGAATTCCTGCAGGAAGAATGCGAACACGATACGAAGTTCAACATCCGCTTTGCCAAGGCTATGCCGCATCTGCACATTGAATCCTTCAAGGCAGAAGAAACAGAACCGGGCATCTATGAAGTGACAGCTGTTGTCGGCAACCGCGGCTACCTGCCGACCAACCTTACGGATGAAGCCATCAAACTGAAGGTGAACAAACCTGTCAAGGTGAATATCACCGGCGGAAAGATCCTTTCCGGGAAGGAGAACACCGAGATCGGTGACCTGTCCGGTTATTCCAGAACCGTGACCGGACCGTTTGCCTACGGCAATCTCACAACAGCCTTCAGCGCACCGGCAAAGAAGCAGCTGAAGTGGATCATCAAGGCACAGCCCGGTGAAGTGCTGAAGATCGTCTGCAGCCAGGAGAAGGCCGGTACAGCCGCAGCTGAAATCACACTCTGATCTATGAAACAATGAAAGCATCTGTTCCTCTCCGGAAAACAGATGCTTTCTTTTTCTGTGTGATCATGGACGCAGGCAGTCTGCAGAACTATAATGGACTTGTCCCACATACCGGAGGGGTGGAACGGAAATAGATCAAATGACTTCTGCACTGCCAGAAGATTTTCTTTTTCCGGGTATGCGGGGAAGAGGGAGGAACATCATGTTCGAAAAGCTTTTCAAACTCACAGAAAACAGAACCAGCATCAGAACGGAGATCATGGCAGGTGTTACGACATTCATGACCATGGTCTATATTCTGGCAGTCAATCCGAACATCCTCGGTGCTTCGGGAATGGACCGGGGAGCGATCCTGTCGGCTACAGCCATTGCGTCCGCAATTGCGTGCTTTGCCATGGCAGCCATGTCCAACAAGCCGTTCGCGCTTTCTGCCGGACTCGGCCTGAACGCTTACTTCGCGTATACGATCTGCGGTGCGATGGGCTATACCTGGCAGGCGGCGCTGACAGCTGTTCTTGTGGAAGGCCTGATCTTCATCATCATGAGTCTTACGAATGTCCGTGAAGCGATCTTCAATGCCATCCCGCTGACGCTGAAGACAGCCGTGTCCGTAGGCATCGGATTCTTCATTACGTTCATCGGACTGCAGAATGCCCATGTCATTGTGGACGGATCCACACTGGTTACGCTGTATTCCTTCTCGGCAGCGCTGCACAACGGGACATTCCACACGGAATGTATTACGGTTCTCCTGGCGCTTGCCGGAACGGTGATCACCGCAGTAATGCTGATAAGGGGAGTGAAAGGCTACATGCTCTGGGGGATCCTGATCACCTGGATACTCGGTATCATCTGTGAACTGACCGGTCTTTATGTACCGGATCCGGCAGCCGGATTCTACTCTGTTGTTCCTTCGGCAATCGTGTCGGCACCGGCATCTCTTGCTCCGACATTCTTCAAGTTTGACTTTGCCTTTGTAACCCAGCACTTTGCGGATTTTGCTCTGATGGTCTTCGCATTCCTGTTCGTGGATATCTTTGATACCCTCGGTACGGTCATCGGCTGTGCCTCCAAGGCAGATATGCTTGACAAGGAAGGCCGTCTTCCGGGCATCAAGGGTGTTCTGATGGCGGA
>JAFWJP010000247.1 GCA_017514645.1 Solobacterium sp.
ACATGGAAAGCGGGAGACGGAAAGCGAGTTTCTCGACAGTCTGAACCTGATCGTCAATGCAGTTGTGGCGGATGACAGCTATACGATCAATGAAAAGCTCAAGATTTATGAACTGCTTACCATGATCGCCAATGTCGCTCCCTCCGAGCGGCCCCGCTATGCAAAGCGTCTGATGCGTGTTCTGGATTAGTAAAACGGACCGGGGAGGTCCGCTTAATTATTGTATTTCAGGTACCTGTGTGCGGATAATACGGTGGATCACCGGACGCATCTCATCCATCGTTGCCGGATTTGTCTCAATAATCGCATCATAGCAGACGGAAATGATCATGCACACAATGCAGTAGAGAACCGATAGAATATCCCGGATCGGGATATTTTGTTTTTCGGCGTACTCCTGAATCTGAAGAATCCCCGGAATCAGCACTTCATGATCGTCCGCAAACAGATCCGCTTCCCGGATCGGCCAGATAAAGTCATGCTTGATGATTTTGATCAGCGTCTTATCCCGCTCAAACCGGTCAATCGTATAATCTGCCATTGTAATCAGATTGTCACAGAGATGTTCCGATCGGTGTTCCATCATATAATCATAGGCACTGTGAATCAGATCAAACGTAATCCTGCGGTTCAGTTCACGGGCAATATCGTCTTTATCCAGGAAGTACAGATAAAAAGTTCCCTTGGCGACATTGGACCGCTTGCAGATCTCTGCAATGGTCGTTCCGCTCATCCCGCGCCGGGTAAAGCACTCATAAGCACTGTTCAGCAGCCGGTTCCGCTTATCCTGTTTTTTCTGATCAATCAAACGCATAGTTGCTCCATCAGCCCATCATGGCTTTATGTTTCAGGCGGTACAGTACGATCTCCGCATTGGAGAGAAAACGTACATCTTCCACCGTTGTCCCAACACCGTTGGTGATATCAAGGGTCACGGTTCCCTGGATCTCATGCTTGCTGCGGAAATACCGTTCTGCCATGCGCGGGGTATAAAGTGCGCCAAAGCCCCAGTAAGCCTGTCCGCCATGACTGTGACCGGAAAGAATATAGTTGGTCTGATCAATCGGCAGACTGTCCGCAAGATCCGGTGTATGGGTGATTGCGATATTAAAGACAGCACGTCCGACATTGGTATAGGCAGTGTCAATATCCGGGTGACCGTACAATCCGCTGTCCAGACCGGTCAGAGAGATCGACCCGCTGCCCCGGTTCCGAAGAAGCACACTGCTGTTCAGCAGCAGTTCAAAATCACTCTGGAACAGGACATCCTGCACCGTGGCGCTGACCGATTCCGAGCGGCAGTCAAAATCTCCAAGTACGGCATATTTTCCAAGCGGTGCCTTCATTGCGGAAAAGAAGCGGATGACGGTATCCTGATCCGTCTGACTGGGCGTGCAGATCTCATCAAACAGGTCTCCGCCAAAGATAATGACATCCGGACTCAGCTGGTTGATGGAATCCGTCAGTTTGGAAAGGCGTGCTTCATCTACAAAGGTTCCATAGTCGAGATCACTGAAAAACAGAATGGATACATTATCCAGCTGATCCGGAATAAACACCGATTCGAGAGTTTCGTACCGGACCTGGTAACGGGAAGGGGCACGGTAATAGGCATCATATACCAATGCCAGAGACAGTGAAGCAATAATGAATATGACCGTCAGGATCCTTGCGATGATCCTGTTTTTCTGGTTCTCCATGTCATTTATCATATCATTCCTCTATAATAAATACGATTATGGCGAATGTGTATTTTCTCTCCTATGACCTTCTGGTCAAACAGGATGCCCCGGCTCCGGGTGCAGTTGAACTGATCCGCCGGCTTGTTAAGAAGACGGAACGTTTTATGATTCTCTGCGAGAGCACGGTATATGCACGCAGGCGTATGTCTGAGCGGATGTATGAGATCGGTTTCCCGCTGCTTTCGGATGATCTGTTCTATACTTCTCTGAATGCGGCAATGGATATCATTGCACACCGGTATCCCGGGCATAAGAAGGCAATGCTGATCGGGACACGTTCCCTGAAGGACGAGCTGGAAAACAACGGCTTCCGCGTTAATGACGGGGAGGCAGACTGGGTCTTTGTCGGAATGGACCGCAATGCCACTTACGCACAGTATTCTGCTGCAGTGCAGGTACTGCAAAGCGGAGCCCGTATCATTACTCTTGGCTGTGAGTCTCTGACCGCTGCCGGAGAAATCGGCTGCGGAGCAGTTGCGGCCATGCTGGAGGCTGCTTCCGATCAGAAAAGACTGTCCACCGGATGGGACAGCCGTCTGATGATTCAATGCGCAATGCGTCACTTCAATCTGGAAGAAGAGGAAGTGCTGTTTGTAAGTGACCGGCTGGAACCGGAAATTGCCAGTGCGGTAAGGGCAAAGGTCAGGACCGTTTATGTGCTTCCTTCTCCGGATACGGATCTCAGTGAGATCGTGATCAAGCCGAC
>JAFWJP010000248.1 GCA_017514645.1 Solobacterium sp.
AGGCGCTTCTGGGAGAGACCGGAGATCTGCGGACCTGTGCGGAACACCTGCATGAACGTACCGGGAATACGGTCGTCATCACTGACGGAAGGGAAGGTTCCTGTGTCTGTGACCATGACGGATATGTGTTCTGTTCGGCGGAAAAACTGGATGCTGTGCTGGATTCCAACGGGGCGGGAGATGCCCACTGCGGTACATTCCTTGCCTGCATTCTGCGCGGAGACAGTCCTGAAGAAGCCTTGAAACAAGCATCTTCCATCGGTGCAAAGCTCTGCACGGTGGAAGGCGCTATGCTTGAAACACTGTAACGGAAAGGAGAAACGATCATGAATCCGAAAGCGATACTGCATATGTCATCCGGCAGGGACATTGTCATTGAATTGTTCCCGGATGCTGCACCGAATACGGTGAACAGCTTCATTCACATTGCATCAAACGGTTTGATGGACCATTACGCGATCCAGAGGATCGTACCGGGGAAATGGGTGGATGTGTCCTATTCCGGGTACGGGAAGAAAGAGGCACAGTATCTGATACCGGGTGAGTTTACACTGCACCCGGAGATCACACCGCTTCCTTCCCATCCAGGCTGCGTCTGTATGGGAGGATACGGTGACTATGGCCTGGCGGGAGGAGAAATCTTCTTTCCGCTGAAGGACTGTCCGGAACATCTTGGCATCTATCCGGTCATTGGACAGGTGATCGAAGGCATGGATGAAATACGGAGGATTGCGGAAGTACCGGTCAGGAAACTGGAGGACTTCATCATCCCGGAAATGATCGTCTATGAACCGGTGACACCGGAAATCATTGAAACGGTGGAACTGGAACTGTACGGTAAAACCTATCCGGAACCGGTGAAACAGACACACGGCTGGATACCGCCGACCTGGAAATAAGAAATGCGTCTCGATCATGAGACGCATTTTCTGTATCAGTCGATTTCCAGGTCGCCTGTGTAGAGCCGGTAATACGTTCCTTTCTTCTCCAGAAGAGAGGAATGATTGCCGCGCTCGATGATCTTTCCGTGATCCATGACCATGATGGCATTGGAGTTCTGGATCGTGGAGAGACGGTGGGCGATGACGAAGGTCGTACGGCCTTTCATCAGGCGGTCCATACCGCTCTGTACCAGTTTCTCTGTACGGGAGTCGATGGAACTGGTCGCTTCATCGAGGATGAGCACAGGCGGGTTGGCCAGGGCTGCTCTGGCAATGGCCAGCAGCTGTCTTTGTCCCTGGGACAGTGCGCTTCCATCGCCGGTGAGCAGGGTGTTGTATCCGTTCTCGAGATGACTGATGAAGTAGTGGGCATTGGCGAGCTTTGCGGCTCTGACGACCTCTTCATGCGTAGCGTCGGGTTTACCGTACTTGATGTTTTCCTCGATCGCTCCGGTGAACAGGTGGGTATCCTGCAGTACGAGGCCGAGGGAGCGACGCAGGTCATCCTTCTTGATGAGCTGGACGTCGATGCCGTCATAGGTGATCTGTCCGTGCTGGACGTCGTAGAAACGGGTGATGAGGTTGATCATCGTTGTCTTGCCTGCACCGGTAGCGCCGACGAAGGCAAGCTTCTGACCCGGTTCCGCGTACAGGTCGATATCGAACAGAACCTGCTTGTCATCCGTGTAGGAGAAGTCGACATCGTAGAAGCGGACATCTCCGGTCAGCCGTACCAGACGTTCGGAACCATCGTTGTGGGGATGTTTCCAGGCCCAGATCACGGTGACATGATCTGTTTCAACCAGTTCGCCGTTGACTTCCTCCGCGTTGACCAGCGTGACTTTTCCTTCATCCACTTCCGGCTGTTCATCCATGAGCGAGAAGATCCGCTTGGCACCGGCCATGGACATGATGACGGAGTTCAGCTGCTGGGCAACCTGGGATACCGGCATATTGAACGAACGGTTTAGAGCCAGGAACGAAGCCAACTGTCCGAGCGTCAGGTTCACATGACCGTTCAGGATCAGGAAGGATCCGAAGATCGCGCTCAGTACGTAGGAGATGTTGCCGAAGTTGCCGGTGACCGGTCCCATGATGTTGGCGTACTTGTTGGCTTTGTAGCCGCTGTCACGCAGATGGTCATTCAGTTCCGTGAAGCGCTTGATGGCCTTGTCTTCGTAGTTGAAGACTTTGATGACCCTTGCGCCTTCTGTCATCTCTTCGATGTAGGCATTCTCCGCGGCCAGCGCGTTCTGCTGCTTCATGAAGTACGTTCCGGACAGACGCATGATCTTCCGGAGGACGAACTGCAGCAAAGCAATCATACAGATGGACAGCGCTGTCAGCTGCGGGGAGAGGGTCACCATGGAGATGAAGACCATGACGATCGTCAGGATGGAACTGAAGAACTGCGGAATGCTCTGGGATACGACCTGACGCAGGGTATCCGTATCATTGGTGTACATCGACATGATGTCGCCGTGAGCGTGGGTATCGAAGTACTTGATCGGCAGGGTCTCCATGTGGGTGAACAGATCTTCACGGATGTTTTCCATCGTTCCCTGGGTGACCCGGATCATGATCTTCTGATAGGTGAAGTTGGCAATGATGCCGAGGGCGTAGATTCCCATCATCTGGATCAATTTGTTCGCCAACGGACCGTAGTTCTTGTCCACGGCTGTCATGAGCGGCGTGATGTAATCATCGATCAGGGTTCTCTGGAACAGGGAACCGATGACCTGTACCCGGGCATTGATGACAATGCACACAAGGACGATCATGATGGGAAACTTGTAGCGCTTCAGTACATAGGAGAGCAGTCTTCCCAGGATCTTGATATCCAGCTTCTCCCCGGTATACATGCCCCGGTTTCTACCTCTGGTCATCGTCACTGCCTCCTTTCTTCTGTGTTTCGTAGATCTCCTGGTAGATCGCGTTGTTCTTCAGGAGATTTTCCGGTGTATCGAATCCGTTGACCTTTCCTTCATCGAGGACGAGAACTCTGTCCGCATCTTCGATGGATGCGATCCGCTGGGAGATGATGATCTTGGTAACATCCGGAAGATATTCCCGGAATGCTTTGCGGATCTTTGCATCCGTGGCGGTATCGACGGCGCTGGTGGAATCATCGAGGATGAGGACCTTCGGATTCTTCAGAAGGGCTCTGGCAATGCACAGGCGCTGCTTCTGACCGCCGGAGACGTTTGTACCTCCCTGTTCGATGCGGGTGTCATAGCCGTCGGGGAAGGTACGGATGAAGTCATCCGCAGCGGCGGATTCACAGGCCCGGATCATTTCTTCATCTGTGGCATGTTCATTGCCCCAGCGCAGGTTTTCCTTGATCGTACCGGAGAAAAGAACGTTCTTCTGCAGGACCATGGAGACACTGTCACGCAGGGTGGTGAGGTCGTATTCCCGGACATTCTTTCCGCCGACCATGACAGAGCCTTCATCTACGTCATAGAGACGGGGGATCATCATGGTCAGGGTGCTCTTGCCGGAACCGGTCGCACCGATGACGCCGATGGTTTCACCGGAATGAATGTGCAGGTCGATATCGTGGAGTACATGTTTTTCTTCTCCTTCGAAGTAACCGAAGGAGACATGGTTGAAGTCGACCGATCCGTCTTCGATTTCATATACCGGGTTTTCCGGATTGGAGATGGAAGGCTTTTCATCCAGGACCTCGACGATACGCTGAGCGCTTGCGGCTGACATTGTCAGCATCACGAAGATCATGGAAAGCATCATCAGTCCCATCAGAATGTTCATTGTATAGGTGAACATGGACATGAGCTGTCCGGTACCGAGATCACCGACCGCGATCAGATGGGCACCGAACCAGGACAGAGCGATCATACAGCCGTTGGCTGCCAGGCTCATGACCGGACCGTTCAGGACGATCAGGGCTTCTGCCCGTTCAAACAGTTTCTGCAGTTTCTTTGCGGCTTTGCGGAATTTCTCCGTTTCGTCCTTTTCCTTGACGAAAGCTTTGACGACACGGATGTTCGTGACGTTCTCCTGTACGCTTTCGTTGAGTGCGTCGTACTGTTTGAAGACGACGGAGAAGCGCTTGTAGCTGTTGACCGTGATGAAAGCCAGGGCACATGCCAGCAGGATGAACGCGACGACGAAGATCCGGGAAAGATACGGACTGATCATCAGGGTCATGAACATGGCGACGATGATTGTCAGCGGTGCCCGGATGCACATGCGCAGGATCATCATGAAGGCCATCTGTACGTTGGAAGCGTCAGTGCCCAGACGGGTCATCAGACCGGCAGTGGAGAACTTGTCAATGTTCGCAAAGCTGAATGTCTGGATGTTGCGGAACATGTCATCACGTAGATTGCGTACGAATCCTGTTGCGGCATAGGCAGCCATATTGCCGCTCATGATACCGCAGAACATGGACGCAAAGGCGCAGATGATCATGATCAGACCGTAATGGTAGACCACGGACAGATCACCGGCCTGTACGCCTTTGTCAACGATGATGGACATGATATAGGGCAGGGAGAGCTCCAGGACGACTTCACCGACCATGAAGAGCGGTGCAGCGATGGATGCGCCTTTGTATTCCCGGACTTCCTGCAGCAGTCGTTTGATCATAGGGTTTCCTCCTCTTCAATGATTGTCTGCCGGATGCGTTCCAGCAGTTCCATGAGTGTATTCAGTTCCTCTGAACTGAGGTCACGGCAGAAGAGCGCTTCGTCTTCCATGGCCATGCGATGGACTGTTTCCTCCATGTTCAGTGCTTGTTCCGTCAATTCAATGCGTTTCATACGCGCGTCCCCGGTATCCGCTGAGCGGGTGATATAGCCGTTTTTCTCCAGGTTCTGGAGGATGCCGGTTGCTGTACTGCGGCGGATGTCGAAGCGCTTTTCCAGGTCTTTCTGGTAGATCGGCTGATCCTGATGCCGGGCCAGGTAGTGAATGACGCCGGACTGGGCAAAGGTCAGATCACCGTATCCTGCCTGCATGCGTCTGCGTTCCGCAAAGCGCTTGATCAGGATATCGGTCTGCCGGATCTCATAACCGATATGCTTTTCCTTTTCCATAGGTTCTCCTTTTTGTTAGCGACCTTACAAATATAATTCGTTCCCTAACAAATGTCAACGAGATCCGGGCAAGTTTACCTTTTCCGTCCGGGGTGGTACATTAAAGGGGTAACACGGAAGCGCTTACAGTGCTTCGCAGGAAGGTGAACAATGACACTGGTACATTTGAACTTCGAGAGCAAGTATCTCAACAACAACACGGATGTGAATATCATTCTGCCGGACAGGGACCGGGAACAGGATCCGAAGATGTTCTATCTTTCGGGCAGGAAATACCGGGTACTGTGGCTGCTGCACGGAACCTACGGGGATTATACGGACTGGATCCGGAAATCCAATGTGGAACTGTATGCGGCAGAGCACCAGATGATCGTGGTCATGCCGTCGGGGCTGAACGCGGATTATGCGGACTGGCCGAAATTCGCCATGGGCTATGACAGTTACCACTATCTGCTGAAGGAGCTGATGCCCCTGGTACACGGCTGGTTCCCGGCAAGCGATGATCCGAAGGACAACTTCATTGCCGGATTGTCCATGGGCGGTATGGGTACGCTGGTCTATGCGCTGAATCATCCGGAGAAGTTTGCGGCGGCGTATATCATGTCCTACGCACCGTCAAAGCCGGCGGAAGTGGATGAAGAGTCACCGTTTGCGGCACGGAGAAAGAACCAGCTGGAGAACGCCGGCGGTCTGGAAGGCTGGACCGGTTCCTATCAGGATACCTGGAATCTGATCGTGAAACGGAAAAAGGAGGGAAAACTTCCGAGGCTGTATTTTGCCTGCGGTACAGCAGACTCTCTCATGTACGACGCGCACAAGGCATTTGAAAAGCACTGCCGGGAATACGGGATCGATGCACAGTTCTTCGAGACGGAGGGATATGATCATGAATGGCGCTTCTGGGACGAATGTGTGGAAGACGCAATGAACCGGTTCTCGGATCCGGATGTGTATCCGATCGGGAAGGAATAGCAAGCAACGGCACAGCAGTGCCGTTTTATTTGTTCGGTGGTATGATGTACAAGCGTGTTTACATCAGGAGGACAACAGAACAATGAGAATTGCAGTAACATATGAGAACGGTGAGTGCGGGCATGATCACAGCACACATCATGAGGCATAATATGAAGCAGTTTGTAAAACTGGCTGCAGCAGTATGCCTTCTGCTGGGGACAGGCTGCAGTGCAGCGGAAAACGAAACAATATCGGCGGATCATCCGCAGGTTGTCATTGAAATCGAAGACTACGGAACGATTACGGTAGAACTGGATCCGGATGCGGCACCGATCACGGTGGAGAACTTCCTTACACTGGTTGATGAAGGCTTCTACGACGGACTGACGTTCCACCGTATCATCGAAGGATTCATGATGCAGGGAGGGGCTTCCTATACCCGGCAGGCAGAAACGATCACCGGTGAATTCGCCTCCAACGGCTGGAAGAATCCGATCAAACATGAACGCGGGGTCATTTCCATGGCCAGGGCCAAAGATCCGGACAGCGCTTCTTCGCAGTTCTTCATCGTTCAGCAGGATGCCTCGCATCTGGATGGTGATTATGCGGCATTCGGGCGTGTCATTTCCGGCATGGAGATCGTGGATGCTGTATGCGCTGATGCGAAGCCGGTCGACAACAACGGTATGATCGCTCCGGAAGATCAGCCGAAGATCATTTCCATCAAACGGGTGGATTGAGGAGAAATCAATAATGAACACAGAACTCAGGGAACGTATTTACAGGCTTGGCATGGAAAATGAAGCGAAGTACGGCGGCTGCGCCCAGTGCGTGCTGCTGACGCTGAAGCAGACAGCGCTGGATATCCCGCCGGAGGTCATTCAGTCCGCAACAGCCCTGATGGCCGGTGGTATTCGTTCCGGCAACAGCTGCGGAGCCTTCAGCGGAGCACTCATGGCAATCTCCTGTGTCCTGGGGCGCACAGCGGACGATATGGACAACAAACAAGCGGTCGCGGATACAGCCGTACCGGCCAGAATGCTCTACGAGCGGTTTATGGAAGAATACGGCAGTGTCCTCTGCCGGGATATCCAGTACAGGATCATGGGCAAGAGCTACCGGATGTACGACCCGGAGGATATGAAACGCTTCCTCGCTGACGGCGGTCACGACGATAAATGTACCCAGGTCGTTGCCAAGGCATGTATCTGGGTGGTCGAGATCCTGGAGAAATGCGGGATCAGGCAGTTTGACTGAAAAAGGAGCCTCGGGCTCCTTTTTACAATTGTGCTTTGAAGAATTCTCCTGTCAAACGGATGGCTTCCAGCAGCTGGGGCGAGCGCTCATCCTCCAGTACATGGAAGACATGATCTGCTCCGTCGATCAGTACATGCCTGGACCTGGAATCCGGGCTCATCTTTGCAATGGTTTCAGCACAGGCCGGATCAACGACGTCATCATCCGTTCCGGCAATGGCCAGTACCGGTGCGTCGCTCATCCGGAAGGTATTCAGGATATTGACGTGCAGGGCATCGGTAACCCATTGTGCTGAGACATCGACATCGGGACGCCAGCCGAATTTCATTGTGAAGTATCCAGTATTCATGGCTGTGTCAATGTCTTCCTTTGTCAGCATCTCTGAGAGATCCAGCGCACCTGCCCAGGTCACAACAGCTTCAAACAGTGCAGGGTAGTTGCCTGCGGTCAGCAGAGCGTCACTGCCGCCCTGGCTCCATCCCATGACGCCGACATGGCAGATGCCGCAGTTTACTTTCAGGTAGGTCGCGGCAGTCGCGGCATTGCGTACAGCTGTGCTGAAGTCGTAGCGCAGCGGATCGGCATCGGATTCACCGTAGCCCGGCCAGTCAATGCGGATGGATGCCAGGCCATAGTCATCTGCCAGAATGTGTGCGGCGGTGATATAACCGTTCCCGGCTTCATTCTTGTCTGTTCCTGTTCCGTGCAGCATGACCACACTTTTGTCGGCGGGATCGTCGGGTAGTGTGATGATCGCTGGTATGGTATAGTCCTCGAAAGGAATCAGTTTCTTGTATTCTTTGTACATAGCGGTCTCCGTTTCTGATTCAAGTGTAGTTGAAATCCTGCGCCGGGTAAAGGAATCAGGAGCGGAACTTCTGTTGATGAAATGACAGGGGATTTGGTAATATATTGATATCGAGGAGAAAGAAAATGAAACTGTTAAAAAGAATGATGACATTGGTGCTGGCTGTATCTATGTTCACAGCACTGACAGCCTGCAAGAGTGCACCGAAGGTGGATCCGGCAGTCGGATACTGGAAGCTGACATCCATGATCGATGAGGACGGTGTCGAGAACACGGAAGACGTGCAGGTGCTTGATGAACTGGGTCTGGTTGTATCCCTGAAGATCAACGAGGATGGTTCCGCAGTCCTGGATATGTTCGGAGAGACAACGGACCTGACGTATGCTGAGGGCAAGATGACGCTCGGCGAAGAAACCATCAACGTCACGGTGGACGGCGACAAGCTGACAATGGAAGAAGGCGGACAGTCCCTGGTCTTCACAAGGGCGGAAGAGCCGGTCGAAGAGTAATCTGCCGATACAGGTGAAATGAGAACAGCACTTCATCATGAAGTGCTGTTTTATTGTTTTTGATGATCAAGATAGATCTTCTTTACCGTTTCCAGAGTGCTTGAGAGGTCGTAATCCAGTGCCTTGGTGCGGGAATGCTGCTTCATTGCCTCACGTACATCTGGGTGATCGATGAGGTACCTGATCCTGCGGACGAGTTCATCCGGATCATTGGCGCAGAGCAGTCCTTCCTGCCCGTCTTCCACGAGCTCGACATTGCCGCGGATCGGGGTGCAGATGACCGGCAGGGAACAGCTCATGGCTTCAAGCAGTGCCACAGGAAGTCCTTCCTGCAGGGACATGAAGATAAAGAGATCAGAAGCGCTGCAGAGGTCCGCGATATCACGCCGGTAACCGAGGAAGCTCACCTTGTCCTCGATTCCCAGTGTTTTTGCCAGTTCCTTCAGCTCACTTTCCAGTACACCGCTGCCGCAGAGCAGATAGTGCAGTCTGGGATATACAGGATCGTCCTTCATCTTTGCGATGGCTTCCAGGACAACACGATGATTCTTGCGCTTGATCAGTTCACCAACGGACAGAAGCACAATCTGATCCTCAATGCCGAGTTCCCTGCGCAGATGCTCTCTGGCTTCCGGGGAAAACTGCAGACGTTCCGTATCGATGCCGACTCCGGGAACGAACACGGTTTCCTTCGCATGCATGTGTGTATGGGCGAAGGCATAGTCTTCCTTGTTGATGGTGATCAGGACATCCGTATCGCGCGATAATCGCTGTTCCACGGGATAATAGGCCAGCCAGTTGACCATCGGTGCACCTTTGTAGAAATGCAGGCCGTGCGCGGTATAGATGACGGTTGTGCCGCGTTTCCTCGCGTCCCTTGCCGCGATCCTTGTCAGCATCGCACCGACCGGTGTATGGGTATGGATCAGATCAAAGTCTTCGGTATCGATGAGTTCCTTCAGCATCTTCAGCGCTTTGCGGTTGACCGGCTTCAGCGGATTCCTGGCAAAGGGAATATCGATGTAGTGATCA
>JAFWJP010000249.1 GCA_017514645.1 Solobacterium sp.
GAGTAACCGTAAAGGGCTATGACCTGATCACCGATCAGGAAATCTCCATCCGGGCACGCGGATACCTGGCAATCGTTCTCCAGCATGAACTGGACCATTTCGAAGGAACACTGTTCTACGATCACATCAACAAAGACACTCCGTTCCCCAATGTCCCCGGCGCAATCTCGATCTGATATGCTATAATGATTACACCGAACATTCATTGAATCATCCGTTTTCCTAATCTATATGAGGTAATGCTATGAGTGAAGCCTACGACTCCAGGCGGAAGCCAAGGCCGGTTCGTCATACAAGGATTACAGACATCGATTTCAGCAGAAATACAATCAACCGCAGAACCGATACACTGGTGTACGCCATGGGCGGACTCGGTGAAGTCGGCAAGAACATGTACTGTTTTGAGCATGATGACGAGATCATCATCATTGACTGCGGTGTTCTGTTTCCCGGGGAGTCCCTTCCCGGGGTTGATTATGTCATACCGGACTATTCCTACCTGGCAAAAAACCAGCAGAAGATCAAAGCGCTGATCATCACCCACGGTCATGAGGACCACATCGGAGGAATCCCCTTCATGCTGCAGTCCGTGCACCTGAAGGAGATCTATGCGCCTCGTTTTGCTAAAGCACTGATTGAAAAGAAGCTGGAGGAGCACAGAATGTCCCGCTCCTGCCGCGTCATCACCATTGACGAAGCCAGTCACATCCAGACCAAATACTTCGATGTCGGCTTCTACAATACAATCCATTCCTTCCCGGATTCCCTGGGTGTATTCATCAATACCCCTAACGGCAGAGCCGTGGAAACCGGTGACTACAAGTTCGATTTCACCCCCATCGGTGAAAAGAGCGACTTCCAGAAGATGGCCTATATGGGACAGATCGGTGTCACCCTGCTGATGGATGACTCCACCAATTCCGGTGTCCCCGGTTTCTCCATCTCCGAACGCAAAGTCGCCGCCACCCTCCTGGAACAGATGCGCAAGACACCCGGTCGTCTTCTGGTATCCACCTTTGCGTCCAATGTCATGCGGCTGAACCAGATCCTGGAGGGTGCCGTATCCTGCAACCGCAAGGTTGCGATCTTCGGGCGTTCCATGGAAAATGTCGTGGACATTGCCCGTAAGAACGGGGTCATCAGGATTCCGGATGAGAGCTTCATCTCGGGAAATGAACTGAATACTCTGCCGCCGAACCGTATCTGCATCGTCTGCACCGGAAGCCAGGGCGAACCCATGGCCGCATTGAGCAGGATCGCGAACGGTACGCACAGGTTCCTGAAGATCATTCCGGGTGATACCGTAATCTTCTCATCGAATCCGATTCCGGGCAACGGTACATCCGTCAGCGCCGTCGTCAACAAACTGACGCGGATCGGGGCAAACGTCATCGTCAATTCCCCGCTGACCTCCCTGCATACAACAGGACATGCGCCGCAGGAAGAACAGAAGCTGATGCTGAACCTGATCGAGCCGAAGTACTTCATGCCGATCCACGGTGAATACAAGATGCTTGTTCAGCACGCCTATACAGCCCAGGTCTGCGGAATCCCGCAGGAGCGCTGTCTGATCTGCTCCAATGGTGATATCGTCGTCATGCGTGACGGTGAGTGCTTCATCGCCAATGAGCGTGTACAGACGGATGCCATCTATGTCGATGGTACCGATGCATCGGGTCTTTCCACCCTGGTTATCAAGGATCGTCAGATCCTGGCGAATTCCGGCATGGTTGCGGTCATCGTAACGATCGATTCCCGCTATAACAGGATCCTGTGCCGGCCGAACATTGTCTCCCGCGGCTTCGTCTACATCAAGGACAATCAGACACTGCTGAAGGAAGCTGAAGTCCTGCTGTACGATGCGCTGAAGACCAAGATGCAGCAGAGGATCACCTTCAACGACATCAAGAATACGATCCGCAATACGCTGGAACCCTTCCTCTACCAGAAGACAAAGCGCAACCCGATCGTCATCCCGGTCATCCTGAACCAGAAGGCAGCCATGGCTGAACTTCAGAACAAACAGTCCAGACGTTCATAAACCAATACCCTGCAGAAAGTCTGCAGGGTTTTCTTTCGGCCGGAAACGTCAGGATTTGCTATACTGTAGGAAAGAGGTTGTGACATATGAAAACATATATCGGAATTGATCTCGGCGGTACAAACATCCGCGTCGGGAAAGTGACGGAGGAAGGAGAAGTCCTGCAGCAGGTCAAAGGACCGAGTTACGGCTCTGACGGCCGTGAAGCAGTACTGGCAAACCTGAAAGACATGGTCAGAAAGATCGACGGCTGGGAGAACTGTTCCGGCATCGGTGTCGGTGTTCCCGGTCCCTGTGACCAGAAAACAGGTTCCATGGCCCTTTCCACCAATCTTCCCGGTTTCCAGGATTATCCGTTTGCCAGGGATCTGACCGATACCTTCGGCATACCCGCGTTCATCGACAATGACGCAAACGTTGCCGGACTGGCAGAAGCGCTCGTCGGCGCCGGAAAAGGACTTCCGGTGGTGGTCTACATCACTGTATCAACCGGCATCGGCGGCGGCATCATCGTCAACGGAAAAGCAGTATCCGGAAAACACGGATTCGGCGGAGAGATCGCCAACCTGGTCGTTGATCCGCACCGTCCGGTATACAACTATCTGGCACCGGGTGCTGTGGAGAACGAAGCCAGCGGCACGGCCATCAGCCGCAAAGGACGCGAAATGATGCCGGAACGGAAGATCGAGCACGCCGGTGAAGTGTTCTTCGCTGCGGAAGACGGTGATGAGCGCGCGGAGGAGATCGTGGATACCCTGGTGGAAGACCTGGCGCATCTCTCTGCCA
>JAFWJP010000250.1 GCA_017514645.1 Solobacterium sp.
CGGCAAACGAAGTGCTTTTTCAGCTGCACACACCGGAAGGAAAGCGTCAGCTGCTGATATCCTGTCATTCCCAGTACAACCGCATCCTGCTGACGAAGCGTTCCTATCCGACACCGGATGAGCCTTCCAACTTCGTGATGCTGCTGAGAAAATACATGGAAGGAGCCGTATTCACGTCCCTGGAGCAGATGGGACTGGACCGCTGGTGTGTATTCAAGGTCCGCAGGCACAACGCCATCGGCGACCTGGAAGAGCTGGACTTTGTAACAGAACTTATGGGCAAATATGCCAATATCATACTGGTAAACGCTCAGGGACGGATCATAGATGCACTGAAGCGTATTCCTCCGTTTGAAAACAACCGCCGGACCATCCAGCCGGGTGCTGTATTCAAACCGACACCGGCGCAGAACAAGAAAGATCCGTTCACCGTTCCGCTCATTGAGGAGGATATCCCCCTGCATCAGCAGTTTGCCGGGTTCTCTCCTTTCCTTGCCAGGGAAGCCGAGTACCGTATGCGTGAGGGACAATCCTTCCCTGAAATCATGCAGGAGATCGAAAACAGTTCCTCCCTGTATATCGCCAACGATCACAATGACGCTGTATTTCACTGCATCCCCCTTCATTCACAGGGTGAATGTCTCAGCTATCCTCTCATGGAAGGGTTTGATATTCTTTTCTACCACAAGGAGGAAAAGGAGCGGATCAAGGACATTACCGGAAATATCCACCAGATCGTCAAACGGGAACTCAAGCATCAGAAGATCAAGCTGCCCCGCCTGCTCAAGGAATATGATGAAGCGAACGACTGCGATCGCTGGAAGACGTACGGAGAACTGCTCTATGCATACGGTGTCACGGATACCAAAGGGATGACAAGCATCGAACTGCAGGATTTCGAAGGAAATACCATGGTTGTTCCGCTGGATCCGAAACTCGACGGGAAAGGAAATGCCCGCAGGTGCTACACCAGGTACAACAAGCTGAAGAAAGGACAATCCTATCTTAAGGAACAGATCGAGATCTGTGAACGTGAGATCGGATACTTTGAAGGTCTTCTGGAACAGCTCGGCTATGCGGATTTTGAAGCAGCGGCAGGTATCCGGGAAGAACTTGTCAAAGGCGGATACATGAAAGAGCAGCAGAAAACGAAAAAGAAAAAGAAGAAAGAACAGGCGGTATCGTTCCGTACCGTTGAATGTGAAGGTGTGCAGATCTCCTTCGGCAAGAACAATCTTCAGAATGAAGAACTGACGTTCCATGCAGCCAAGAGGAACGAGATCTGGCTGCATGCCAAGGACTATCATGGATCCCACGTTGTCATCCACACCTCCGATCCTTCGGAAACGGTCCTGCGTACAGCTGCCAATATCGCCGCCTACTATTCTGCAGGCAGGCATTCCTCTTCTGTTCCGGTCAACTGGTGCAAGGTCAGGGAACTGAAAAAAATACCGGGTGCCAAACCCGGTATGGTACAGCTCGGTTCCTACCGTACGATCTACATCGATCCTGATGCGGATGAGATTGCCCGTCTGCGGCTGGACTGAAGCAGTGCTTCCACTTCATACGGCTTCAGCCTGCGGTATTCTCCCCGGTGCAGTTTCCCGGCATCCAGATGTCCGTATTTCAGGCGTTCCAGGCGGATGACCTGATATCCGAAATACTCGATCATACGCCGGACTTCCCGGTTGCGTCCTTCAAAGATCGTTATATGCAGGACGCTTTTTTGTTTTGTCTGATTGACCGAAACGATTTCAGCTTCGGCCGGCAGTGTTCTTCCATCTTCCAGATCAATCCCGTTCCGCAGGTTCTGCAGTTGTTCTTCATTCAGAATCCCGCTGATGGCTGCTTCATATTGTTTCGGCAGATGACTGCCCGGATGCATCATTCTGTCAGCAAAATCACCATCATTCGTCAGCAGCAGTA
>JAFWJP010000251.1 GCA_017514645.1 Solobacterium sp.
CGTTTCCGGTTCTTTCTTCTGCCGGGATGTACTTTCTGCCGTCTGCCATTCTTGGCCTCCTTTTCTGCTCTTCTGAGCCTGTTCTTTCTGCCGTGATCTGCACGGCGTGAATATTACCTGTTTTATTTTGTGGAAGTGATCATTCCGACCAGATCCATGGTTGTATCGTTAACAACACTGGAGCAGGTGATGACTGCCAGATAATTGCCTTCCTTGGCATAGACCTGTGTCTCATACAGCGAGATATTGTTGAGTGACCCTTCGATCCGCATGCAGTGACTGTCTTCTCCCAGGAACACGATGGGCTCCTTGGTAATGGAAACGACTGTCATACCCTGGCTTTCCAGCTGGGAACGCACTTCCGGAATACTGGCATCAATGATCATTTCCGGCGTATATACGGACATCGGCATCTCCTGGAACATGATGTTGATCTGCTGAGTACCGTCCGGACTGGTCGCATAGACACCCATGACTGCAGCGCCGTCCTCCATGGCAGCTTTCAGTTCTTCATTTTCAAAACTGTCAATGACTGTCTGGTTCAGCTTTACCAGATCTTCTTCCGAAGCGTAGACCCAGCCTTGCGGCAGTTCTATCCGGATATGCAGGGTATCGTTCGTATAGACGGTACCGTCAATGTTTCCGATACTGAATACCTGCTCCTGCACAGGTTCTGTTTCCTGCGTTTCAGCCGGTTCCGGGGACTCCGGTGTTTCCTCCGCAGGAGCTTTGCTGCAGCCTGCCAGGACAATTGCCCCTGTACACAGCAGACAGAAAAAGCGTTTTCTGGTCATATGTGAATCTCCTTGTCTGTATTTATTGTAACATTCCTGTACGGTTCTTCGTGATAAGATAGTACAAATCAAGGGAGGTGTACATGACATATTTCGGACAGTTCTGCCTGGATCAGGAAAAAGATATCATTGTCGATCTGTATCAGGACGGAGAAACCCTTTCCTATACCCTCACAACCCCGAACCACGGTACCGGCAACCTGATCACCAATCTGGCATCACTGTGCAGACTGCCGCTGTCCTTTGATGAAAACGGACGCAAGATCATCCGGGGAACGATACCCTGCTACATTGATGCGTACAACCGCAAAGTCTGGATCTTCCGCCTGAACGATACCAAGACAGCGAACATCTATCCGGACGGTACGATCGAAATAAAAGCCTCCATTCCGGCCATCTCCAAAACGCTGATGAGCCAGTCCAAGCACTACGCACTCCCGTTTGAAAAGACCATCGTCAAGACCTACATCCTGAACGATTATAAGTTCCATGCTGATCTGCATACCCATATGAACGCCACTCTGCCGGCGGATATCCTCATCGCTCTGGGAATCCACCATAGGATCCGCTACCCCCTGTATTATGTTAAAAAACTCGGACTTCGTCTGACGGAAGAACAGCAGAAACGTCTCTTCCTGGCCAGAAAAAAGACCGAACAGAAATACCTGGATTCCGAACTGCACGGCAAATACCTCGACCGCAAGATCGATGACAATACGTATATCAGCTTCGCTGACCTGATCCTGAACGGTATCACGAACGCAGCGTTCAACATCCCCCGTATCCGTGCCTCCCTGTCCGTCATGAAGGACGGACAGGCCGTATTCACCAACCTGGAGAAAGTTTATCTCTACCGCTACGTCTTTACCAAGGGGATCCCGGCGGATGACCCTGTCACCGCGGATCATATCGGTGATATTCCAGATGCGGACATCGTACGTTTTCTGCGGCAGATGGAGGAAGACCGGAAACACCCTGTCTTCTGCACCAATACCCTGTTTGAGGACAAACTGCTCTGGACGGCGAGGGAGTACCAAAGACACGGCATTTCCTACGCCGAGATCTCCGATACCACCCTGGTGAAGAAGAACGGCGCGGCGGAAATGCTCGCACAGGTACACCGGGTCATGCCGGCGGTCACCGAGGAAACCGGTGTTGTCCTGCGCTTCCTGGCGGCGATGCGGCGGATCCCGCTGACGATCGTCAAGGACAGGATCGATACGGATTACGTACGGGAGAATCTGCAGGTACTGCGGGCGGTATCCATTGATCCGTACGTTGCAGGATCGGACATCGTCGGTGAAGAGATCAACGATATCCGCGATCTGAAGGCGATCATTGCCGAGATCGTGCACATTGCAAAGGAGGATCCATCGTTTACCATCCGGATCCATGCCGGAGAGAATGACAGCCTGCGCGATAATGTCCACAACAGTATCCGCTGCGTCAAAGACGCGCTGGAGCCGGGACAGATGATGCCGCACATGCGGATCGGCCACGGACTGTATACAGCAAACCTGAATTCCCGCAAAGGTCAGAGACTGCTGGAAGACATCAAGGAAAACAACGTTGTTCTGGA
>JAFWJP010000252.1 GCA_017514645.1 Solobacterium sp.
ACACTCTCGAGGGCCGGGAAATCATGCCATTCCAGGTAAAGGGCTATGAGCACTATTTTAAGAAGAAACTCAAGTACGGTACTGCCAAGCTCGTTTATAAGCACGGCAAATTCTTTCTCCATGTTCCTGTGACATTCGAAGTTCCCGATGTAGGCGAATCTGATATCTCACATGTCGTCGGCATCGACCGGGGTATCAATTTTACCGCCGTCTCATATGACAGCGACGGAAGGTCAGTTTTTTACAGCGGAAAAGAAATCAAGCAGAAGCGGGCGCACTACAAGGAACTGCGGAGGGAACTCCAGATGAAACGCACTCCCTCTTCAAGGCGAAGACTGAAAGCGATCGGTCAGCGAGAAAACCGTTGGATGCAGGATGTGAACCATCGTGTATCGAAGGCACTCGTTGAAAGCAACCCGAAGCACACACTCTTCGTTCTGGAAGACCTCTCTAATATACGTTGCGCAACGGAATGTGTGAGAAAGAAAGACCGCTATGTATCGGTCTCCTGGTCTTTCTACGATCTGGAACAGAAGCTGAAGTACAAGGCGGCCATGAATGAGTGCTTGGTGATCGATGTCGACCCACGCTATACGAGCCAGACCTGTCCGTGCTGCGGGCATACTGACAGGAACAACCGGATCAAAAAGATCCATACGTTCGTATGCAGACAGTGCGGATATACATCGAACGATGACCGGATCGGCGCAATGAATCTCTGCCGGATGGGAAAAGAGTACCTCGCAGAGTCTCAGAAGAGCATATCTCTTCTGAGTGGGGCACAGTCAATTGTCCCTGATGTAACATCAGTTTCGGCATAAGTCGATTCAAAAAAGGCAGGAGGCGAAAGCCGTTCGTACTGCTGGATAGTTACAAGCCCAAGTGCTTTAGCCTTGGGTAGTTGACCCGGTATGCCTCCTCAGTTGCAGTCACGCACCGCACGCTGCAGCTCTATCTTGAGATTGGAACGCCTGCGGGCTTTCGCGGGCTTGGTCTCGACCACACGCACGCCCGGAGCGGCTGTTCCCCGCTTTGCCGCATTGGCTTCCTTCCGTGCCTGCCGGTTCTTCTTTCCGGGATTCTTCTTTGCCCGGAGCAGTTCCTTCTTCAGGTGTTTCTTGGCATTGTCCATAACTGTATTGTAGCGCAGAAGAAAGCACTCCGGAGAGTGCTTGTCTGTCTACGACGAAATAGATGCTTTTCCTATCAGATCCAGCCATTGGACTTGAAGGCGTTTATGATCTGGGTTTGAATCTCCGTTTCTGATTCTGATGCGTATTGACTGTAGAGCACGTTGCAAAGGAACACCGCCTCACCGTATGTGCAGTTTTTCAGGTTATAAGTTTCACCAAAAGCTGGAAATGTGATTGTCATGTTGTTTCGGTCAATCTGTACAGGATCAATTTCTTCTTCACCGCTGAAGCTGCCTTCCTGATCGACTGTAACTATTGAATAATTGTCCGCATCCCCGCTTGCCACACCGTAGTCCGGATGGATTGAATAACCGGCATTATCCACAAAAAGGAGAGTCTCTACTGTAATTCTGTCGCCCCAGCTGAAGCTGATTCCCCATTCATTGTCTTCTGTTGAGGACACTGTATATTGTGAAGAGTCAACATTTTTAACCTCTACTATCAAGCCGTATTCCTCAATTTGAACGGCTTGACCGGTGACAGTACAGACATTGTCCGAAGTCAGGACAATTTCAACCTGGCTCACTTTGAGCGTACCTATGTCATCTGTGATCGTATAGTTGTCCGGGTTAACGTCGCCCCATTCGATACTGTATGTATTAGGCGTATCTCCTGCATCAGTGATCGTTCCCGTAATGCTTACTGCAGGAGAATCGCCCGCAGCCCAGGAGTCAACGGTATAGCCCGGTTCGGTCAACGGCGTGCCGTCATAGACCTTCTCAGCAGGATCGGTAGTGATCGTGACAGGCTTGGGTTCCACCGTTAGGGTTCCGTCCTTTGTGGTAACGGAGAACTTGCTGGTTACATCATTCTCCTTTGCATCAAAGATTACGTATTCAACGATCTTGTTTTCGACGGTGCCCGCATCCGTGATGCTTCCTGAGCAGCTTGCCAGGCATGTATATCCTTTGGGAAGGCCGGTAACCGTATAGGTCTCGACAATCAGTTCTTCACCGTCATAGACCTTACTGCCGGAGTCTGCTGTGATGGTAACCTTTTGGGTCTCCGGTTTATCCGGTGTTGACGGCTTGTTCGGATTGACGGGAGGATTCTCCGGCTGTACCGGGGCATCCGTCTTGTTGTCCACCTTCGCGAAGACCGTCAGGGTGCCGAGGTCTTCGGACAGGATATAGTTTGCGGCATTCGCTGTGCCCCAGTCGATCTCATAGGTGTTGATGCTCTGACCTGCAAAAGTCCGGCTGCCGGTAGCTTTCACTCTGATGGAATCGTCGATCGCTGCGGAGGTGAATGCCACTTCTCTGCCGCCCAGTGCCCTGCCGTTGTAGTCGGTGATGTCCGAATCGATGCTGATCTGCGTAATGACATTGTTGTACAGCAGCTGCGGCTCCTCTTCATCATCTGTCTCCGGGAGCTCCCCGATGCGCTTTTGTATCTTTTCCTGATCCCAGCCGGCATCTTTGCACGCCTGTGCCAGAAGCGCCGGATCCGCCACATAGATCCTCAGCATGCCCTCGGGAATCTCATCTTCCGTGATGTTCTCGATGCTGAAATCAATGCTCCGGTCTGTTCCTTCTGAGATCTGAAGTGTCAGCTTCTGCCCTGCCAGCAGGTTCATTTCCCGTGTTTCTCCGGTCACCGGGTTGGTTCCCTGGACCATCATGGTACCGCTGAGGCAGTACAGTTCCTTCCGGCCTGTAATGCTTTCGGTCCCCCAGGCACTGTTGCGCCAGGACGGTGCTGCCGGATCACCGGATGCACCGGCAATGACCCCTGCCTGCGGATTGGTCAGCGGTGTTCCGTCATAAACCTTGGATGCGCTTCCCGTCCACACGGTAATGTACGCCGGCGTCACGGTCAGAATGCCGCTCACTGTACTGATGCTTGTGAAATGCGATGTGACGTCTTCACCGTCAGCGTTGTAAATCACGTACTTCGTGATGGGATTCTCACTGGTTCCGGCGTCTGTCTGGGTACCGGAAGCGGCAGCGGAAGCACTGAAGCCGACGGGAAGACCGTAGATCAGCACGTCGCTCGGCCTTGTCAGCGGCATGCCGTCATAGGTCTTGCTGGCGCTCTGGGCGACCAGTGTAACAGTGCCGTCGTATGTCCAGTCTCCGGAAGCACTGTAGGTCTCATCTCCGTCCCCGCCTTTTGACGGACTGAACTGAATGCGGTTTGAAAGGTCCGGGTTGTTCCTGATCAGCTCGTCAATGAATCCCGCTGTATCATCCTGCGTGATCTCTGCAATCGTAAATGCTGTATTCCCCGTGCCTGCAGCGTCCTGCTCGTACTGCATGACCGCTTTGTTCCCCACAGGTACATTGGCAAGCCGTCCGCCTGCATCCGTATAGGAGACATCCGCACTTCCTTCCAGAACGCCCATGGTTGAGGCTCTTGTGCCATTGTCCTGAGGCTTGTCCATAGCAAAAACAATGGTCCCCGTGATATCCGTATCCATGGATGCCGTGCTAATGGTCAATGACTCATCTTCCTTCAGCTTCTCACGGACATCCAGCAGCATCCTTCCTTCGGAAAGAATGAGTCTGATCTGATTGTCCTCCCGGATATAGTCCACCTTTGTATCCGTATCCAGATACAGTGTTTTATCCTGATCCAGGACAATTGAAGCCGTGCTGTCACTGCCGGTCTCAAAGCTCTCTGCATCACCGGTCACTTCCCCGATCTCGATCATTCTGCGGATCCCTGCCTCATCGGTAGAGGAACCTTCACCCGCAGTGCGGGCAATCCCTGCATCGGAGCCCTGTGTACTACAGCCGGCACTGAAGAGAACCAGCACGCCTGCAAGGCAGGACCTCAGAATCCGTTTTATCCCCATATGCTTCATAATATGTCCCTCCGAACTCTAAAACACCAGATACTGCATCCGGCATAATCATCAAGTACTACCATTATATCGTGCCGGTGTACAAACCCGAACAGACATATTCGGGATTGTTCCAGATCAGCATCTTCTGTAACGCAAAAAGCACTCCGGAGAGTGCTTGTTTTCGTCTTCAGTCTATCCTTCTCTTCTCGACCATGTCCCGGTACGCCTGCCAGCCCTTCTCAGATATATCCCACTCGATACGGTTGTACGCAAAGAACCGAAGAACTACGTCTCCCAGATATTGTCTTGTCCATCTGTTTTGAAGCCCCCGGTCAGCTGTAACGATCATATCCGGGTAACAGAGCGAGATTGTCCCGGCACAGTCGTCGTCAATATAGTTATAACCATTGGTTTTGCTGTTGATTGTCTTTACAATGTTTGCATAAAACCTGGCTGTACTGTGGGGAGATATATGATAGGACCGTTCCCCTGTAATCGTATCTCCGATAATCCTTTCAATGACATAGACATTGCCGTTCGGGTAAATTGATGTTGTTACTGTATACGCAATCTGATCGAGTTCTAACTGTATATTTATATTATAATGCACTGACTATGCAGAAAAAGGATCACCTGATATATAAGTAGACCCATTACAAAACAAGTCTAAGAACCTCCTCCCAGACTTGTTTTTAAATCACCCGGGTTCACTGTGAGCCCGGATCATCCGGACTATCATCCTAAATATAAACCGTGGGTTTCCTCATCCGATATCGGTTATTATAATCGGAAATATACACAGAAAAGAGGCTTAAGATGAAGAAATCACTATCAAGGATGCTGATACTGTTCACGGTTCCGGCTTTGGCAGCCTGCGGAGCTTCCGATGACGGAAGTGACGTTTCACCAAGCAATGACAATCAATCACAGGAAGTGCAGACATCACCTGCGGAAACAGAACAGTCATCTGCACGTATCGTCGGCAATAATACACTCGGCTATCTTGACCTGGGAGATCATGCCGAAAAGCTTAAGGTGGACTGGGAAAAGGAAGAATCAATAGGTCTCAGCAGTTCTGATGCCCGGGCAACGATCATCCTTGATGATCTTTCTGCCATGTACAGCATCAAAGAGGACGCTTCCCTGAAAGATGCCGCAGACAACATCCGGAATGACCTTGCAGGCATGGGCTACCAAGGAATCAATGTAGCCGAGTTTACGATCGACGGAAATGATGCTTTGCAGATCTATGTTGATCATACTTTGGAAGAATTCGGTGATGAACGCTTTGCGACAGTTGCCTATATTACCCGGAACAAGGACGGAAAATATGTCTCTGTTACGGTTCGTGCACCTCAGGAAGGATGGCGGAATGAAGATGGTTCACTCTATCATCCACACATTTTGATTTGGACGATATCGCAAAAGCATGGACTTTCAGCAAGTAGTATACACAGATTAACAGACAGTATATCACTTTGGAAATCGAATATATAAAAGGCAGACCGGGGATCATATCCCGATCTGCCTTTTAGATTACTCTGAAGAACAGTGCTTATTCCTTCGTCATCTCCACGAGCATATCCTTGATGAAGTCATATACCCTGCCGAAGGAAGAAATGCTCATCCACTCGGTTACCGTATGCTCATCACCGTGATCACAGCCCAGTGTTACGATATCCAGCCCCGGAATCTTCTCACTGAAGACACCCAGTTCCAGACCACCATGACCGGCCATTTCCTTCATACGCTCACCGTTGTGACGCTCCGCATACATCCGCTGCGTCATCTCACGCAGCTTGGAATCCTTCATATACGGCCACGCAGACAGCCATGCCCCGTATTCCACATCCGTCATACCACACAGCTTCGCAATGGAAACCATATTGTCGATATAGTCATCCGAACATGTCCGGGAAGAACTTCTCAGCATGGTATTGACCGTTACTTTATCCTCAAGTGTCTTGACCACACCCATGTTGGTGGATGTCACCGGCAGACCCTCGATCTCCTTGCTCATCATACGTACACCGTTCGGCATGTTGTAGATGGTATCAACGACGGTCTTCGTCGCACTGGCGCTCATCATCTGCTTTGCTTCGGAATCCTCTACTATCACAACAAGTCCCGGATCACTGGCATGCAGTTCTGCTTTGATATCATCTGTCACATCCAGTACGATCTGTCTGACAACATCCTCATCAACAGCTTCGATCGCGATCCAGGCATCTGCTTCCCGAGGTATGGCATTGAACATCAGACCGCCCGTGATCTTGCAGATACGGAAATAGACTTCCTTCTCAACACTGTGCAGGATCCGTCCCATGATCTTGTTGGCATTGCCGAGTTCATCCGTGATCCTCATAGCAGAATGTCCGCCCTGCAGTCCCCTGACCGCAATGTGGAGCACGCCGGCACCTTCCGTCGGCACGAACTCCGTCGGACAGGAAACCGTGACTTCCTGCGCACCGGCACTGGTTGTCCAGATCGTATCCTCCGGACCAGCATCCAGACCGATCAGTCTGCGGGCAGTGATATCAAACGGGTCAAAGTCCATGGCACCCCAGAAACCGACTTCCTCGCCGGTCGTGAACAGGAATTCCAGCGGCGGATGCGGGAATGCATCGGAATCGCTGTCCATCAGTGCCAGCATGTACGCGACACCCTTGCCGTCATCCGCACCGAGCGTCGTACCCTTCGCTGTCAGGATATCCCCGTCCAGCTGAAGAACCAGACCGTCCTTGGTAAAATCGTGCTCTGTATCTCCGTTCTTTTCGCAGACCATGTCCAGATGGGCCTGGAACAGAACTGCAGGCAGTCCCTCACATCCGGCAGAAGCAGGCTTTTTCACCACTACGTTGTTCCTGGCATCGACCCGGTGATACAGACCCAGTGCCTTTGCCCGGCTTGCCACAAACTGGGCAACCGCAGCTTCGTTGTAGGATCCGCGCGGGATGGCGGAAATATCTTCAAAGTACTTCAGAGCGAGTTTCGGTTCATAATCTTTCAGAATATAGACCATATATGTATGTTCCTTTCGTGCTGGATATATTGTACTTTGACTGCACAGAAATGACAATTTCAGGATGGTGTTCCGCAGCAATAGCAGAACATGGTTTTACTATGCTGAGCAAGAAAGTTTTATAACCGGACAGAAAAACCGGGAGGCTGATCCCCTCCCGGTATGTGATTACAGGCAATCTGTGTAGATAGCTTCTACATCGTCCGCTGTCAGCGGTACAAATGCCCGGGTCAGCCGCCCGCCGACATTCGCATGTTCCGCCATTGCCCGGAAATGTTCCGTGCCGATTCCCAGTTCACCGAGCGTCATGGGGATTCCGTTCTCCTTGAAGAACTGTTCCAGCGCATCGATTCCCTTGAGGGCCAGTTCGTGTTCATCTTTACCGTCCAGACCCCATACATTTCTGGCAAAGCGTACGAACCGCCATTCACAGGACGGATCCTTCTTCAGAATATACCGCATCCACCTCGGTGTCAGGATCGCCAGACCCACGCCGTGGGTAATATCATAGTACGCTGACAGTTCATGTTCCATGGCATGGCAGGGCCAGCCGGTATACTTCTTGCCGTATTCCGGAATACCGGAGCAGGCAACGCTTTCTGCATGCATGAGATTTGCCCTTGCAGAATAATTGTCCGGCTCCCGGAGAGCGATCGGCAGATTGCGGATCACACTCTTCAGGATCGTTTCCGCAATTCCGTCCGCCATTTCACTGTCCGGTGTTTCCGAGAAATACCCTTCCATGATATGGCTCATGATATCGGCAGAACCGGCTGCAGTCTGATACTTCGATACCGTGAACGTATAGGTCGGATCCAGGATCGATACGCTGGGGTACGTATAGGAACCACCCAGTTTTTCGTTGGTCTTCATGTTGGAGATGACTGCACCGCCATCAAAGTCGGATCCCGTCGCACTGAGTGTCAGGATGTCCACCAGGGGGAGGGATTTCTTGTAACCCCGGACATTCTTGACCATGTGCCAGAGATCATCCCCTTCGTAGTAGAATCCGGAGCAGATGGCCTTGGAGCAGTCGATCGTACTGCCGCCGCCTACCGCAAGCACAACATCGATATTGTGTTCTTTGCACAGTGCAACACCCTTCTCCACGGATTCGATTCTGGGATTCGGGTCAATCCCGCTGAGTTCCGTAACGTTGTAGCCGCCATCGTTCAGGATCTTCATAACTTCGTCGTAAAGACCTGTCTTCTTGATGGAACCACCACCGTAGGTGAGCAGTACGTTCCTGCCGAATGGTTTCAGTGCTTCATCCAGATGCGCAATCGCACCTTTGCCGAAAAACACCTTTGTCGGAATGTTGTGTACATAATTCTCCATACCGTTTTCTTCCTTTTCTCCTGTTTCTGCTCTGTGTATGATGCTGGATGGTATCACTGCGGGTCAGATTCATTATACTGAATTGCTGTATGCAGAACACTGCAGTACCGATGGAACTCCCGTGGTATGAAAACCAGGTCTTTTGCCTGACCTGGTTTGCAAGATGGTTGAATACTCCGGCTACATGCAGGTATAGCCGCCGTCGACAGGCAGAGCGATTCCTGTAACATAGGAGGAATTCGGGGAAGCGAGGAATACGATCGCCGTATCCAGTTCGCCCTCGTTGCCGTAACGCTCCATCGGAATCATCGTCTTGGCGTTCTGCTGGAAGAAATCGGAATCCAGTGTTTCCTTCGTCAGCGGTGTGTAGAAATAACCCGGGCAGATCGAGTTGACTGTAATTCCGTAGGTTCCCCATTCAGCTGCCAGCGCTCTTGTCAGGTTGACAACGCCGCCCTTGGCTGCGTGATACGGTGCAGAACCAGCGATCTTGTTGCCGACGAGACCGTACATGGACGCAATGTTGATGATCCTTCCGTAGTGTGCAGGAATCATTGCCTGATTGGCGACTGCACGGGCAAACTTGAAGGTACCGAACAGGTCGACGTCGAACTCTCTCTGGAACTGTTCGTCTGTAATATTCTCCGCGTGGGCAACGGCACCGGTGCCGGCATTGTTGACCAGGATGTCAACACGGCCGTAGCGCTCAACGACCTTTCTGACTGTTTCTTCTACTTCTTCCGTATTTGTGATATCGCACTTGATCGGCATGGTCTCTACACCGTGCTGTTCTTCGATCTCCCGGCATACTTCCTGCAGCTTGTCAAATCTGCGGGCAATTGCGACGATTGTGCATCCCTGGTTGGCAAGGGCGTGGGCCATCTGTACACCCAGACCTGTGGAACATCCGGTAACAATTGCTACATTACCTGAAATCTCAAAGATTCTCTTAAACATTCTGTCTCCTCCCGATTCTATTGAATATGAATGCTTTCCTTGCCACCACTATATCATTACCGTGAATTATAAGATAATACATATATTGGTATCATTAATATATGTATTTCAATATATATGGTTATCTGAGTTACGGCCGAATCATCCGCTTTGTGTTTCTTTATCGTCCAGCACGACAACGATCCCGCTGATGACGATGAACAGACATCCGATCAGCCCTTTCCCGGAGATGACTTCGTGATAGACGATCATACCTGCCAGCAGACTTACAACCGGTTCCAGCATATTCAGCACGGATGCAGAAGAAGCGCCGAGGGTACGGATCCCGTATGTCAGGGAAAACATCGGCAGAAGCGTACATACTACGGCGATGATGACAATGAACAGGAAAGAGGCACTGTTCGGGATCGTCCGGATCTTTCCGGCCACGATCTGTGCCAGTCCATAGAATACCGCATTGATCAGACCGATATAGAATACCACCGTCACATTGTCCGTCTGCGCAAAGAAACCCTTGTTGTTGGCTACGACATAGTATGCATAGGTAATGCCGGACAGCAAGGCATACAGGACACCCATTCCGTTCATGCCCGACAGATCGGTCATCAGGATCAGACCGGTCACAGCGCAGATGATGGCGGCTGCTTTCAGCACCGTCGCCTTCTCCCGGTAAATCAGAATCATGGCAAGTGTAACAAACACCGGATTGGAGAAATGGAACATCATTGCCAGACCGACCGGGATCCGGGCATAAGCCATCGTCAGCAGAGAAGTCGTCATTCCGTAGCCAAGTACAGCCGCAAATACCAGCTCAGCGAACTGTCTTCCCGATATACGGACCGGCCTGCGTGTCATGATCAGGACTGCCAACGCCGCAATCGCCATGAACAGAAACTGGTAGAATACCACAGCGTCCTCTGTTGTCCCCTGCAGCAGCGCTGCTTTGGTAAAGACCGGCAGAAGTCCGTACAGGACACTGGCCGCAATGACCGCAAATACACCCTTCGCTCTACTCATATCCGTCCTCATCCAGCCGGTTCAGCAGATATGTAACAGCCAGCAGGTCGGCACTGCCGCCCGGAGACAGATGATCCTTGATATACGCATCATCGATCCGCTGTATTTCCGGTATGGTGATCCTGCCGGAACTCAGTTTCTCCCGCATCTCTGCCGCTGCTTTACACGCTTTCTCTATACCGCCGCGGCGGATCATGTTCGTGTCTTCCGTATGGGCGATCAACGCCAGAAGCGACCGGCATCCGGCATATTCCGGATCAGCTGTTTCCCGGTACTGCATCCGATATACCGGCAGTGCATAGTTCCGCACCGATGCATACCCGCTCATCGCTTCACCGCGCGCACCTTTCATACCATAACGAAGATACAGCTCTTCTCCTGCAGCAGCCGGTTCTTTTTCAGACAAGGACGCAAAGTGTTCCTCAAGTCCCGGACTGCAGACCGCCCGGACTGTTTCACACAGTTCATCGATATCATATTTCAGTACGCCCCGGTACAGATAACCCGCAGCACCGCAGATCAGCCCCATATGGAACACTGCACCCTTGTGGGTATTGACTCCTCCGGTGGTCTCAAACATGGTCTTCTCGGCCTTCTTTCCGGCTTCCTGCAGCACCGGAAACAGTTCCTGTGCCGCACTGCCCTTATGTTCGTACCCGTTCCGGAAACATGTATTGAAAAATGCCTTCAAAGCTTTGGCGCTCTTTATGAGCAGCGGAAGATCCATATCCGTATGGCTGCCGTTGTTCCGGCGGTCCACCAGTCCCGGCTTCGGCGTCGTTTCCGCCTCATCGATCAGACACTGAACACAGAGTTCCCCCATCCGTTCCGCATCACCTGCCAGATACTGCAGACAGATCAGCCGCTCCGCAGCCGCCTGCACTTCCTCTGCAGAATGGATCCGCCGGGATGCACAGTATCTGCCCTGACGCCCGCAGACAATGCAGCTGCGTTCCGTTTCCCGCACCAGTTTGATTCCATCCGCACCGATCACATCCATGTCATACAGCCTGCCGGCCATCATTCCTTCTTCAATGGACACACAGATATCCTTAAGCACCTGCGGATCACCGTCAACTGCATACAGCGCTTCATCCCCTGTCGCTTCATGGATGACACAGCGTTCTTTTACCGGCAGTTTCTTTTCCTTCAGATCGTTTTCCAGTACAGAGCGCCCGCTTTCAAAAGCCCTCAGGATCTGAGGGTTTGTCTTGACCGGACCGGCAATGTTCATTGTGAACGATATGACCGGTATCCTGTACATCTCTATCAGTTTCT
>JAFWJP010000253.1 GCA_017514645.1 Solobacterium sp.
GTAGGTATCCTTGATGTATTCGTTGTAGACGGGGAAGTATCCCGCATTGATGTGGAATCCGTCCGCAAGGTAGTAATTGCTGAAACCAATGCCTGTTTTCGGATCAACAAAGTACTCAGCGGTATTGATCAAACGATATCCTTCCCGTTCACACATCTTCAGCAGGCAGTAGTTGGCTTTGTTGATCATGGCCTGTGTCACACCGGCTTCCGTGATCTCCAGATTGACAGGGAAGATCGTTGCGACCACGATCTGGGCATCCGGGTCCGCTTCCTTGAGGAGGGAGAGTTTCTTTGCGTAGGCATCTGCCAACGCAAGCGGATCACCCGAAGCCACTTCGGAATAACCCATGGTGATCAGAATACGCTCCGGCTGATACCGGCGGATCCAGTATTCCGTGTTTTCCTGCGTCTGTTTGCCGTTGTAGAAGACGGGAAGATCAAACGTTCCCGGTGCAAGCGCAAAGCGGGCGAGGACACGGTCCGGACGCAGGGAGTGATGGTCGGACATGTTCACAAAGTTGGAATCGCCGATGAACCAGATGTCCTGAAGCTGCGCATCTGTTAGGGAAGGCTCCACTCTTTGATAGCAGATTCCCTGGGTATCATAATCAAACAGATCGAAGTTTCCCGGCAGGAAATCTTCTTCTGAGAGATCACCCACAACGATCTTCAAAGTAGCGGATGACCGGTTGTGTGAAGTGTCTTCCGCCGTCAGTTTTGCCGTATAGGTGCTGGGTGTGCCGTTATCGTAGTCATGTTCCAGATTGACCGTAATGTGCTCCGGATCTTCATAGTTGTCCGTGACGTTGTAATCCGGCAGCTGTACGTCTTCTCCCGTCTTCGTGAAGAGCACATAGGTTTCAGGCGTGATCTCCGGTGCGTCGACATCCAGAATATTGACAGCCGTTTCCGCGCTACGAAAAGGAATGCCGGCAATCGTGTAGGTTATGTGATAGGTTCCGATCGTTGTTTCATCGATGTCGTCCGTGACAACAATGCGGTCACTCAGATCACTGCCCAGGAATGAAGCAGAAGCGCCGGGCGTTTCTACAGGTGAACCATAAAGTACATTCAGCGTATCCTTCTCCGGTGTAATCTTGATTCCGAAGAAGAACAGCAGAAGGAATGCCGCAAGGATTCCCAAAGGTATCAGTATCTTTTTCATATAAATCATTATATGTGAAAAAAGAAGAGTTCAGAAACTCTTCTCATATTTCTTTCCGAACAGTTTGGCCATCAGAAAGGAACTGATCTTCTTCGGCCAGTTCACAGAACCGTCGTAGATATACGGAATCTCCCGGATCTCTTCTTTTTTTATGATTCTTTGCTTGATTTTCTGCATCAGCCAGACATTGAACAGGCGTTCACTGACTCTGCCGATATACCGCTTGTGAAACGCTGTGTACTGCGAGTCATCAATTCTTTCTTCTATGTGCGGCAGCAACGCAAACAGCCAGGTACAGTAGTCATCGAACAGCTCTCTGCGCATGATCGCCATGTTGAACATATAGCCGCTTCTGCTGTTCATGAATGCGTCAAACGATTCCAGGTACTCCGGGCAGGTTTTTTTAATGGCATCCCGTGCTGCGTCGAGTTGATCACCGTAGAATGTGTGATCGTAGTGCGAATAGATCGTTTCGATATAGTAGTGCCGTTTTCTGGGCAGTATGACGCGGTATTCCCGCAGCAGGGATTCTGCCTCATCCGAAGTCAGGACAGCGTTCAGAAAGCCTGATTTCGTCTTTCTGGGGTGCAGTGAAAAGTATCTGCGGTAGTGAACAAGACCGAGATTATCGCACTGTACGTGCTTCCAGCACCAGTACAGACCCGTCAGTTCACAGTAACGGTAATTCAGGGAACTGATGTTCTCTCCTTCATCATCCCTCTGGAAACCGATATCATCCTTTCCTGTGCTTCCGACAAATACCGGAAGATACAGCGGATCATCCGGGACAGGACAGGCCTTGTGTGCCGCAACGAAAACAACATTTTTCATTCTGCACCATCCTTTTTCAGTACAGCATAAACCGTTCGGAACAGAATCCTGAGATCCAAAAGCAGACTCTGATGATCGATGTAGTACATTTCCATCTTCTGTCTTTCTCCGGTTTCATACAGAGCATTGTTGCGGGCATACGCTTGCCAGTAACCGGTCAGGCCCGGCTTGACACTGAGGAACTTTGCGGTATCTTTCCCGTAGTGTTCCAGTTCTTCCTTTACGATGGGACGCGGTCCAACTAAAGAGATCTGCCCGAAGAGGATATTGAACAGCTGCGGCAGTTCGTCCAGGCTGGTCGTACGCAGAACTTTACCGATCGAAGTAATACGCGGATCATCATCCAGCTTGAATTCTTTCTGATATTTCTCTAATTGTTCCGGTGTAAGAATGTTTTCCAGTTTTCCTGCATTCTCATGCATGGAACGGAACTTGTAGATGGTGATCTTTCTCCCGTTTTTTCCGATCCGTGTATGACCGTACAGAGGACGTCCGCCGTCATTGAGAATGATCAGTACAGCGATGATGAACATAGGGATAAGCAGAATCACCAGCATCACTGAGGATACAGCGATATCAAACAAACGCTTGATGAACAGATAGACCGGTTTCTGCGGTGCATTGTAGTTGTGCTCGTATTCCAGCGATGTCCGCATCTCCAGCAGTTTTGCACAGCTGTCCAGTTCTTCCTGGATATGTACGTCTCCGTCTACACGCAGGCTTCGTCCTGTAACGTAGCGCATCACCGTCATCAGAAAGATCAAAGGATCCTTGTAGAAAGACCATTTTTCCAGATAGTTCTGTTCTTCTTTCTGCAGTTCCTCCGATTCCTTGACACAGCTCCAAACAC
>JAFWJP010000254.1 GCA_017514645.1 Solobacterium sp.
GGCTGGAATGAATACCTGGCGACGGGGATCAATATGGTGCTGAACTTCACGACGGAGTTTCTGTACCAGCGGTACTTCGTCTTCGCGGATACGATCGATACACAGAAAGCATCCTGAATACAGGATGCTTTATTCTCCTTCAGCAGAACAACGGTCGTCTTCGTTCAGTTTCCGGAGGACACGGCAGGGTATGCCTGCGGCCAGGACACCGGAAGGGATATCCCGGGTGACGACGCTGCCGGCCCCGATGATACTGTCATCGCCGATCGTAACACCGGGCAGAACGGTGACGTTGGCGCCGAACCAGACGTTGTTCCCGATGGTGACCGGCCGGAAGATCTCCCAGCCTTCCCGGCGCTTTTCCGGGTCCTTGGCATGATCCGGGGTAAGGAAGGTACATCCCGGACCGATCCGGACATCATCGCCGAAGATGACCTCTCCGCCGTCCAGGATCCGGCAGTCATAGTTGGCAAAGAAGCGTTCGCCCACGGTGATGTGCGTACCGTAGTCACAGTAGAACGGCGCGTTGATCGTCAGTTCTCCCTTGATCGTACCGATGAGCTGATGCAGGATCTCCTGCCGTTTGGCCGTATCGGACGGTCTGGTCTGATTGTATTCCCAGCACAGGTCCTGCGCCCGTCGGCGTTCCGCTGCGAGGTCAGGATCCCCCTGCCGGAACCATTGTCCGGCCAGGGCTTTTTCACGTTCGTTCATACGGTTTTATTCCTCATAGGCGGAATTGTCCAGGATGCGGATGATATCCAGGAAGCGGTCCGGCCACCATGCGGCACCTTCACTCCGGCAGCCAAGATGATCCGGTCCGTACAGATACATAATCGTTTCATCCTGTTCATCCGTGATCATGGTGTATTCCCTGCCGCGGATGAGGATCGTCTGCTTTGTACCGCTGATGGTCTCCTCCGGGTGATCTTCGCCGGTATGGAAGAGACAGAGACTGCCGGTCGTTCCTTCAGGGTGGATGCGGAAGCCGGTCTCGGGTCCTTCCGCATACGGCGCACTGATCCAGCTTTTGGGAAGGTAGGTCCGTACAAAGATCTCCGTACCTGTGGTATGAATGAATTCACAGTCGGTATAGTGGCGCAGTTCTTCGGCTTTGACGTCCGTGATCCGGCCCTGATCGGAAGAGATAATATAGGTCATGTAATCTCCTTCTCCTTCCCATGGCCGGGCGTATTTCAGGATCAGAACGGCATCCTCATCATTGGTGATCCGTCCGGCAAGGCGGAAATCCCCGCTTCCGCCGGTTCTCAGTTCTCCGCCGTAATCCACATGGAAGCTGCTGCTTCCCAGCTCAACGTTATCCGTCTGGTAGACGGTCATCCATTCAAAGCCTGTTCCGGCAGTCTGCCGCAGGGTGATTTCAAAATCCCTGTCCGTAAATGACAGTCCGTTCATACTCTGTACCTCTATATCCACCGGTTCCGGTGCTTCTGTTTCATCCGTTTCCGTACAGCCTGCCAGTACAGCCAGTACCGCAAGCGCCGTGATCCATTTCTTCATATCCGCAGCTTTCTATCCGGGAATCAATGACTGATCTTTCCGGACTTTTCGTATGCCAGGCGCGGATCGTTGTCTTCTTCGACGTAGATCGTGCCGCAGTGGATGAAGCCGAGCTTGTTCAGCAGATTCTGCATGACGGTATTGTCCCCGTGCGTATCGATGCGCAGATGCCCGCACTGTTCGTACGCCCAGTTCAGGCAGAAGGTCCCGATGCCCGGTTCCGAACCGTCCGCAGCGATCCTGTGCACGACACCGTAGGCGCTGTCATCCAGCCAGCCGCCTTCCGTGATCTCCCGGTATGTGGGCTCGATGTCCTCACCGAAGATCATGAAGAACGTACCAATGACCTTTCCGTCATCATTGACGCAGACATAGCTGTTTCCGGCCTGGATATCCTGATGGATCAGAGCTTCCGGCGGCCAGTTCGTTGCGCCCCATTGTCTGGGATTGCCGTGTTCGGCCATGAAGTTCCGGGCATGACGGTAGATCTCCATCATCCGGCTGAAGTCCTGTTCCGTGGATTTTCTGATCTTCATAATTCAACTCCTTGAAACCTGTTGCGTTATCCAAAATACAGCATTCTCGTACCGCCCAGTACCAGGACGATCAGTATTGCGGCATAGGCGGCGCTTTTAAGCAGTGCGAAGAGACTGATCTTTCCCTTCAGCTTGAAGGAGACGGACGCAATGGAGAACAGTGTAAAGCCAAGCGCGATCCCGTACATCAGCGCACCGTGCCTGCGGAACAGCGCATACGCCGTGATTCCCTGCACGATGCCTACGGCAAAGGTCACCCAGCCCATCTTCCGGGCGAAGGCCTTCCGTTTCTGCGGATCCGAGAGCCTGGCGTTGAAGCTGTCGGACAGTTCCAGCGGATTCAGTTCCCGCTTGCCGCCGGCATACATCAGACCTGTCACAATGCTGAAAATACAAAGTACTCCGTAGAAAACACCGCACAGATTCAACAATGTACTGTACATGTTCCGTTCCTCCGTTGTTGTGCTGTTGTTCAGGAATCCTGTTCCGGGAAGTTGATCTTCAGTTTGGCGAAGAGATCCTCGAGATCTGAACGCGTGTCCAAAGACTTGTAGACCCGGATCTTCCGTTTGTTTGGATTGACACCGTGAATGTAATGCAGATCCGGCGCAACGACCGGTGCATCGATCATTTCGTAGTTGTTCGTTTTCTCTGTTTCGCTCATCAGCGCTGCAATCGTTCCTTCATCCCCCAGACCCCAGATCTCACCGTGAGGCCAGTGGGACTGATCGGCTGTTTTCAGGTTGAATTCCGCCATCTGTTCAAACAGATATCTGCCGATCTGCCCGTACGGTGCGACCTTGATCTGCAGTTCCGCCAGACTGACGGAGAACTGTTTGTACGTTGATATCGGTACCTGCCAGAGCTGGATCCCGGAGCGGAATACAACGTTTGCCGCATGGATATCCTGCAGAAGGTTGAACTCCTGACCGCCGTCCGGATAATCACCGCCGCCGATCCAGATTGCAATGATCCTGTCACAGATCTTCGGTTCCATGAGGATCGCGGAAGCCAGGTCGGTAATGGCTCCCTGGAAGCCGATATACAAGGGGCGGGGGTCATCCTTCAGCGCCTGTTCTATGATGAAGCGTGCGCCTTCGGAATCGACCGGTGTGTGTTCATCCTGCATAGGTGAATCAGCACCCATCAGTACCGGATACTGTCCTTCCAGATGCATCAGCCGGGTGATCTTCTCTATTTCTTCATAGCTTGCCTTGACGGACTCTCCTTCCGGATAACGTCCGTAGTTGAGTTCAAAGTGTCCGGCGATGATGCCTTCGACCGCCAGTTTGTCCGTCATCAGGATATGCGCTACGGTAAACTGATCATCCGCCTCGTTCTTGCAGTCGGTATGAATGATATACCTGAGCCGTTTCTGTTCAGGTACCTGAAACCGGTAGTCCGGCCACATATTTCCTCCTGTATCGTTCTGTCCGCCTCAGGACTCGTTGACAAGCTTTCCGGTCATGTGTTCCGGTACCAGGGCAAAGAGCAGGGTTCCGGGGCCGGAGAACTTCAGTTCATGCTGGATATAGTCATCATCATCGGTGAATTTGCGGCTGAGCGCTTCAGCGATCCGGTAGGTCGTTTCCCGGTCTTCGATGAATTCAACCCGCCCGAAGACGATCACGGAACGGATGTTCAGCGCCCATTCCCCTTCTTTGCGGAAGCCGCTGTCATAGACGCAGAACGATACCTTGTCATACTGTTTCATCGCATCGATCTTGTGACCCCGTTTTCCGCCGTGGAAGTAGATCTTGCCGTCTTCTTCGCAGTAGTAGTGGTTGATCGGCATTCCGTAGGGATAACCGTCATCGCCGAGCACCGAGAGGACACCTCTTAGTTCATCCTTGAGGATCTGTATGCATTCTTCCTGCGGAAGCTGCTGTTTCTTCCGCAACATTTCTCTGAACATCTCTGTCGTTCCTCCTTTGCAGTATCTGTATTCATTATACAGGAATCCGGTACCGGGAATGGTCTATACTGATAGTATGAAACCAGAAGAGACAGATGTACTGTGCATCGGTACGGCATTGATCGATTCCATCATCAGGGGCTTTGATCCGGAACCGGTATCGGCTTCCGGCTACCGGGCGGTTTCCGGTTCCCTGCATGTCGGCGGGGAAGCGGTGAATGAAGCGACAGCGCTGGCAAAGCTGGGAACCCGGTCATCCATTCTCTGCCGTCTGGGGACGGATGAAGCCGGGGACCTGATCCTTCATCAGCTGCAGGAGGCAGGTATCAGTACAGCGCTGGTGCAGCGTTCTGCGCATCCGACACCGGTCACGACCATGTTCGTCAATGATGACGGCACCCGGAAGTCCATCACCAACCAGGCGCATTTCCTTCCGTTTCATCCGGAAGCGTTTCTGGATGATTCCCTTCATCCGAAGGCAATCATCCTCGGATCCCTGTTCCGCGCACCGTTCGCTGATCCGGCGGTAACAGAAGCCGTGATCCGCTTTGCGCATGAGCGGAAGATCCCGGTCTATGCGGATACCAAGCTGCCGAATGTCAGAGCGTGTACGCTGGA
>JAFWJP010000255.1 GCA_017514645.1 Solobacterium sp.
CTCGGCGGAAAATCAACAGTGGAATCCATCATTTATTCTACAGACCTGGAAGAAAAGTACGGGCTGGTAATGAAAAATGATATGGAAACACTCGCAAAGGAGTTCACCGAGATCACGCACAGCCTGGAAGCAGCCGGTGCGGATGTTGCGCTGCTCTGCACGAACACCATGCATACCGTATTCGATGAGATCCAGAAGAATGTCGGGATTCCGATGATCCATATCACGGACGCCACCGCTGCAGCGATCCGGAAGCAGGGACTGAAAAAAGTGGGTATCCTGGGTACTACATTCACCATGACCCAGCCGTTCATCATCCAGAAGCTCAAGGACGACTACGGAATCGAGTGCATTGCGCCTCGTCCTGATCAGATGCCGGAGATCATGCGGGTCATTGAGGAAGAACTGACATTCAACATCCTGAAGGAATCCTCCCGGGAATACTACGTCGGCATCATCAAGGAACTGCAGGCACAGGGTGCAGAAGGCGTCATCCTCGGCTGTACGGAGATCCCGATGCTGATCAAGCAGAAGGACAGTCCGATCCCGGTCTTTGATACAACGACTCTGCATGCGCTGGCGGCTGTGGATTTCGCCATGGGTGAATAAATATGGATCTGAAATACCTGTCAAAGGAAGAAGTGTTCGAACAGCTGCCGATGCCGGTCTGCATCGATCTGATGAGAGATGTTTTCCGGGCGTTTGCAGAAGGCAGACTGGAGAACAAGGTACGCAGTGTTCTGCCGGTGGAACCCGGGAAACTGCTGGGAATCATGCCCGGCATCATCGGATATGAGGAAGCGGTCGGCGCCAAACTGATCACGGTCTACCATGACAATTACAAGCTTGGACTGCCCAGTCATCAAGGAATCGTTGCGGTATTTTCCACTGTTGACGGACAGCTGAAGGGCATCTGTGACGGTACAGCGATCACCGCTGTACGCACGGGCGCCGTCAGTGCCGCCGCTACGGATATTCTGGCCCGGAAGGATGCACATCGTCTGGCACTGTTCGGTGGCGGTGTACAGGCGAATATGCACCTGGCAAGCATGATGTGCGTGAGGGACATTGATACGGTGTATATCTGGTGTCCGTCGCTGGCGGAAGCGGAAGCGTTTGCGGCAAAGCACAAGGCGGAATATCCGGATGTCCGGTTCATTCCGTGTGAAAACCCGGCAGACGCAGCAGGGAATGCAGATATCATCTGCACTGTGACACCGAGCCATACACCCGTCCTGAAGGGTGAATGGGTCAGGGAAGGAACGCATATCAACGCAGTCGGTGCCTGTGCGGCAAAGGACAGGGAACTGGACAGTGCGTGTACGGTCAAAGGACGTTTCTTCTGTGACAGCAGAGTATCATGCATGGCGGAAGCAGGAGATCTTCTGTTCCCGATCCAGGAAGGCCTGGTCGGTGAAGATCATCTTCTGGGGGAACTTTCCGGTCTGATCAGCGGTCAGCTGGAGGGCAGGATGAGCGACAGCGATATTACGATCTTTGAGGCTCTGGGTCTTGCGGCAGAGGATCTTGCCTGTGCTGCCTGGCTGCTGAAGCAGGTATGAAAAAAGCTCCGGAAACGGAGCTTTTGTTTTACTGATTGACTTCGCTGTACTTGCGGCGCCATTCATTCAGATTGTCTGTATAGTAACGTACGGTCAGAGATGCGTCATCAGCTTCGGTAATATAGTAATCGCCTTCCAGCATGCAGTCCTTGATGGCTTCTACGCAGGCAGCCATGTTGTCTGCGCCTGCTTCAAGCTCTGTGAGCAGATCACCGGCATTGACTTCAATGTAGAGCCAGTCCCAGCTGTGTGCTTCTCCCTTTTTCCAATTGATGACGTCCTTGTATTTCTGTACAGACAGTTTTTCAACAGCAGGTTCTGCCTTCTTGCGGGTCGTCTTCCTGACTGTTGTCTTCTTTACGGTCTTTTCGGCCGTTGTTTTGGCATCGGCTGTCTTCTTTGCAGTTCTTTTCTTCACTGTTTTCTTTTCCGGTTCGACCTCAACTGCAGCAGCCGTGTTTGTTGCCTTTTTCTTTGCTGGCATTTTAAGCCCTCCCTTCCAAGCATAAAGCTCTAAATGTAGAGTATAGCACAGTCGGGAAGAATGACAAGTTTGTGAAAAAAGCACTGATTTTAATCAGTCAGCGCTTTTTCTGCTGCGGCTTTTGCGTGGATATACGTTGTATCGAACAGCGGTGTATCAGTATCTTCCTGATGAACCAGAAGACCGATCTCCGTGCAGCCCATGATGATTCCCTGGGCACCGCGCCTGGTCAGGTCTTCAATGATCCGCAGATATTCCCGGCGTGAGGAATCCTTGATGATACCGAGACAGAGTTCCTCGAAGATGACCGTGTTGACCAGGCTGATATCTTCTTCACTGTCCGGTATCAGAACATCGATGTGCCGGTCGGTAAGAACTTTCCTGTAGAAGTCTTCCTTCATGGTGTACTTTGTGCCGAGCAGACCGACTCTGGCAATAGCGTTCTTTTCCAGTTCATCCGCCGTCAGTTCCGCAATGTGATAGACTGGTACACTGACGAAGGACTGTACCTCGTGGAACACTTTATGCATGGTGTTGGTGCAGATCAGGATGAAGTCGGCACCGGCCAGTTCCAGACCGCGGGCAGCACTGCCGAGAATGTCAGCGGCTTTGTCCCATTGGTTCATAGACTGACAGCGTTCGATTTCGTCAAATTCTACGGAGTGCAGGATGATCTTCGCGCTGTGAAGACCGCCGAGCTTCTCACGTACGGTCTCATTGATGATCTGATAGTAGGGGACGGTGCTTTCCCAGCTCATTCCGCCGATCAGCCCGATAGTTTTCATATACTGCCTTGATTACTCTTCGTACATGCGCTTGATGACGACCGGTGTGATTGGTCTGTCAAACATGTCCGTGCGGACGGATGCGATGCTGTCGACGACATCGATGCCTTCCGTGACTTTGCCGAATGCGGCGTACTGACCGTCCAGGTGCGGTGCGTCTTCATGCATGATGAAGAACTGGCTGGAAGCGGAATCAGGGTTCATGGCTCTGGCCATGGAGATGACTCCGCGGGTATGCTTCAGATTGTTGTTGTATCCGTTGGCCTTGAATTCACCGGGGATATGATCCTTGCTGCCGCCGGTGCCGTTTCCGAGCGGATCACCGCCCTGGATCATGAAACCTTTGATGATCCTGTGGAAGGTCAGTCCGTCATAGAAGCCTTCCTTGACCAGTTTCCGGAAATTGGCACAGGTGAGCGGTGCGTTTGCTTCATCGAGTTCTACACGGATGATTCCGCCGTTTTCCATTTCAATTACGATCATTTGTGTTC
>JAFWJP010000256.1 GCA_017514645.1 Solobacterium sp.
TCAGCGCCAGCGCGATCGGCGAAGTGGTGAGGGCCCTGGCGACCAATGCGTCAAAATATCTCCACGCACCCGCCCTTTTTCTTAGGCCGCCGCCGTCAACCTCTCCCCTGCTATCCGGTAGGAGATCGCCTCAGCCAGATGCAGGCGGCCGACCGTCGGTTTGTCGTCGAGATCGGCGAGCGTGCGGGCGACCTTGAGGACGCGGTGGTAGCCGCGGGCGGAGAATTTCATTTTTTCGGCGGCGTCGCGCAGGAGCTGCAGGCCCGCGGTGTCGGGTTCGGCGAACTTCTCGATCATGGCGGTGGAACAGCGCGCGTTGGTGAGAACCGTGTACTGGCCCTCGCCTTCAAAACGCTCTCTCTGCCTGTCCAGCTCTGCAGCTTCCTCTTCCGGTGTAACCGTAACTTCTTCAAGTTCGTACTCGATATCCTTGTAAGCACCGAGCTTGACTTCCGGCATAACCGTAAACATGAACGACAGTGTAACACCATCGTCGTTGATGTCCTTGATATCGACCATCGGCTGGCTGATCGGCTCAACACCGGTCTCTTCCAGACCGGCCTTCAGCCATTCATCAACACAGTCGCTGACTGCTTCATACTGACGCTCAGCTGCGCTGATACGCTTCTCCGCAATCTTCCTGGGAACCTGTCCCTTGCGGAATCCTTTGACTTCCAGCTTTCCGCTCAGCTTGCGGAAGGCATTCTCTACTGCGTTCTGCCACGCTTCACCCTCAACAGTGACGATCATTTCACCGCTGGAATGTTCTTTCAATGTCCAAGTTGCTGTCATATTATAAGCTCCTTTCAGCTTTTTGACCTGTATTAGTATAACAAAGTTGAAACAATAGTGCTATACAGATTCCAAGTTTACCCGATTGTGTTAGCACTGTCAACATGTGACTGCCAAGTCTTTATGAGATCAGTCAGAATACAGGTCCTCCACCTGACTGATGATCTCCTCCGCAAGTCTGTCTGCTTCATCTTCCTCATAGGACAGCGGCAGAAACAGATAGCATTCATGAATCAGCATCCCTTTCGCAGCTTCTGCCTTGACTGGATCCTGCAGATAGTGATTCTCCATGATCCGGAGCGCTTTGCGGAAACCTGTACTGGCTGATACCGGAGTGACCGCATCCGCCCAGAATGTATACTCCACACCGTTCTTCCGGTAAACGAACTCCTCGTTGACTTCCTGTTCCGCCAGGCTGTCGATGATCAGCGATGCCGCTTCAGGAAGAGGATCACGTGACAGATATGTCTGAAGTTCCGCTGTACAGTTCCGCAGATTCCGTTCCGTCAGCTTTGCTGCAGCCGCAAGCTGTCCCTTCTCACGTCCGTGCAGAAGCTGGTCGAGGATCTCACTGAGAGTCCATTCCTTTTCCCGCCTCCGGGCTGTACGCAGAAAGCGCAGGTCGGCTTCTCTGCTGCGGAGAGCCTGTTCCGTTTCCGGAGGAATGTACGGCATTGCCAGTTCCCTGCGGACAAGAAAAGCCGCATCATCATATTCACCACGGGCAATATACTGATCGATCTCATTCAGGATCTCATCGTAGTATTCGGCCATCTGTAGCTGCCTTCCCTTCTGTATAATCAATAAAACAGCCGTTCAGGCTGTTTTGTCTCAGGCGTCCACGAAGAGACTCGAACTCTTGACCACTCGCTTAGAAGGCGAGTGCTCTATCCAACTGAGCTACGTGGACAGCGCAATCAATATACCGCAAATCAGAGATTAATGCAAGCAGGCATCCTACATATATTTGCGCGTCGCCCGGATGTCATTCCCATGGATCCTGATCTCCATGTATCCGGTCCCGGAACCATCCCTGTTGTAGCTGAGACTGCCGGGATTCAGCAGACGGATCCCCGATACGGTTTTATCAGCGTACCTGTGTGTATGCCCGAAGCAGACAATGTCGCACCCATGTTCCATGCCGGCTGCCGCCAGTGCTGTATAGCCACCGCGGTAGATAAGCCGATCCCCATGCACCAGCAGGATTCTGTGCGCACCGGCCTGAATGACCTGTTCCAGAGGAAATCCCGGATCATAGTCGTTGTTGCCGGCAGCACAGATCCAGCCGGCCAGTTCCGCTGCACTCTGTTCACTGTCCCCGATATGCAGAAAAAGCGCCGCATCCGGATACATCTTCAAAAGATCCGTCATCGGTTCACATCGTCTGTGATTATCTCCGGCAAGGATGATCAGAATCTCCTCTTCCATATCTGAATTATACATCGCAAATGTTTTCTTATGATATTGTCCGAAACTGTATTACAATGAAACCAGGTAAAACATCATGAAACTTAATCTGTATCCTTACAACATGTATATACTCTACGCTGCCCTGTTCCTTCTTCTTGTATGCATCATCATGACGCTGATGCGCCTGCTCAGCATGGCAAAAGCGCTGGGCGATCTCCAGGCGGAGACTGAAACACTGAGCAGAAATGCCGCTGTTGTCAGTGAAGAGCTGCAGAAGCAGAGTGAGAAAAAGAAAGCCTCGCGGATCTCACTGAAGAAGATACTTGCCGGCTGGCTTCTTCTGAGCGCGGTCAAGAAGGATTATGACCGCCACGAAGAAAACGGTATGCGGCAGGCCGTCAGATCCTATCGGAATGTTACCGAAGCCAGAGCACTCAAAAAACTGCTGTCAGAAAAGAAATAATCCCGTCCGGGATTATTTTTCTATATCGTTCTGCCGCAGAGCACCGTATTCATCAAAGCTCATACCGGATTCCTGAAGTTCTTTTACAAGTTCCTTTCCCAGATACCGGTAATGGTATGCCTCTGCTTCTCTTGTGCGCAGGAATCCGTATTCTGCCGCATGGTCTTCCAGCCAGGCAGACTGTTCCGTCAGTTCAAATGTTTCCGGCAGAATCCCTTCAACCGCAAAATCGACCGCATACCCGAGCTGATGTTCATCATGGCCGGGACGATATGGCGATACACCGTTTTCATAGAGGGACTTCTGTTCCTCGTAGGATATATAGCCGCGTTCCACTTGGAGACTGCCGCTTCCGAATGTATCTTCCGCTGCGGACATCAGTTCATTCAAAGGCTCCTCGATCATACCGCTGATCATTACCTGATGCGAATGCGGGATCCCGTCCCCTGCCGGCTTGAGATCGTTCGGTACCCGGTAGGACACCGTAAAACCATTGCCGATATAGCATTCTTTGTTGCCGGCATTGTCTGCCAGCTGGTCATTGCCGGCATAAGGATCGCTGCCATGCAGGAAGCGGAACAGTTCCTCATAGGTATAATGATTCAGATAGCGGATCAGTGTTTCTGTATCCATCACATCCCTGGTCTCTTCAACCATGCGTACGATGCGTCCCGGGGCCTGATCCCAGGCGAACTCACTGAGCTGTTTGTATTCCGCCGCATGATATATGCTGAAACCGTCTTCGTTGATGAATGAAATGAAGACGTTCGGCGCAATGGAGTACTCAATTATATACTCGATCTCTTCCTTGTTCAGGTGCTGACGGATGAGTTCCCTGCTCCGGCGGTCCTGGTACGGATATCTTGCCAGTGTATCATAGTGCAGATTCATCACATAAAAACAGATACCTGCAAATACTGCAAGAACAAACAGAAAGATCCTGGTCCAGATCTTCTTTTTTCCGCTGCTGAGCACATCCGTATTCATACGTCAGTTATTATATCATTCCTCACTGTGAAGCGCTTCATATACTTTTACGGCCGTATTCTGCGGTACAACAGCCGCGATTTCATCAACAGTCGCTGCCTTCAGGTTGGCAAAGCTCCCGAACGAACGCAGAAGAAGCCGTTTCCGTTTCGGTCCGACGCCTTCCACTTCGTCAAGGATCGATTTCGTCTGGGCTTTTGCCCGCAGCTTGCGGTGATAGCTGATGGCAGTCCGGTGTACTTCGTCCTGCATCCGTGCCAGAAGAAAGAACAGACCGGAATCCTTGTCAATATCAAACACCGAATGGTCTGTATTCA
>JAFWJP010000257.1 GCA_017514645.1 Solobacterium sp.
ATGGTGGGCCTGAATGGACTTGAACCAACGACCTCACCCTTATCAGGGGTGCGCTCTAACCACCTGAGCTACAGGCCCATTTTTACCGAATGCTTATTAAGCATACTCCGAACTGATTGTACTGTCAACCCTGTTTTTCATCATTTTTTCAGAACAGAAAAGGCACCCGTTTCCGGGTGCCCGAAGTCTTCTTAAGCCTGGCCTGTCGCTTTGAGATAAACGCCGATCTCGCATTCCAGCGCAATGTCCAGCATATCTTCATCCAGCATGAAGGTCTTGCTGTGATGCGGGGAATATGTTGCCGGGATATCCGGGTTTGCGCCGCCGACGTTGTAGAAGCAGCTCGGCTTCTCCAGCGTGAAGTAGGAGAAATCCTCTGCCCCGAGGCTCGGATTGGTGCGGATCGGTTCATAGCCGAGTTCTTCTACAACGCTTCTGACGATGGCTGTCGGTTCTGCAGCGTTGATGGTGGCCGGATAACCGATCACACTGCTGAATTCGCATTCAGCACCCCACGCTTCGCAGATTCCCCTGGCGATCTTCTCGATATTGTTCATGATGATCGGAATGTCATCGTTGTCCAGTACACGGATGTTGCCGCCGAGGACACATTCACCCGGAATGATGTTCGGGTACTGTCCGCCGTGAATATATGAGACGGTGACCGTTGTGCCGTGGATCGGGCTGATCTTCTCCGGCTTGATCTGGTTGATCGCGGTACCGACCATGCAGGCGATGGGCATCGGATTGATCGCGTCACTCGGTGTGGATCCGTGTCCGCCCTTGCCGATGATCTTCAGCTCATACGTACCTACCGCAGCGGTAACCGCGCCGTCATTGACCTGTACTTTGCCGAGTTCGACCGCTGCAGCACTGTGGAACGCAAACGCGCAGTCTACATCCTTCATGACGCCGTCCGCAACCATCTGGACCGCCCCGCCGGGAAGCTTTTCCTCTGCAGCCTGGAAGATCAGTTTCACCTTGCCCTTGACCAGTTCCGGATGACGGACCAGGATCGCCGCAAAGTTCATCAGTGTTGCACAGTGCGTATCATGTCCGCAGGCATGCATGACACCCGGTACAAGGCTCTTGAACGGCAGATCGTTTTCTTCGTCAACGGGCAGTGCGTCGAAATCCGCCCGGAACGCGATCGTCGGTCCCGGTTCCTTTCCTTCGATGACGCCGACCACGGAAGTACCGGTGATACCCTCTTCCATGGGAATCCCCAGTTCTGTCAGCCTGTTTTTGATCCATTTGCTGGTTTCGTATTCCTCAAAACTCAGTTCCGGATGCTGATGAAGGTAGTGCCGGTCCTCCCGGATGGCTTCCTTCTGCTCTGCGGCCAGTTGTTTGACCAGTTCTTTCATATAAACCTCCTGATAGTCAAGCAGCCGGCAGATGCCGGCCGCTCTTGATTCATGCAATTATGCTTCCAGCGCGTCCATTGCAACCTGGATGTACAGTGCGACACCGTATTCAAACGCTCTCTCGTCGAACAGTACATATCCGCTGTGCATCGGATGCACCTTGCCTTCCGCATCCGGCAGCTTTGCGCCGAGGCCGAAGAAGCAGGCTTTGACATGCGGTGTATAGTAAGCGAAATCTTCTCCGCCCATGGTCGGCTTGGCTGTTACGAATCCGCCCGGAATGACCTTTTCGATGGATTTCTTTCCGATTTCGAAGGCATCCGGATCGTTCTCACAGACTTCCGCGACTTCGATCAGTTCAACGTCTGCTGTGCAGCGGTACGCCGACGCAACACCCTTGGCGATTCTGTTCAGTGTTTCTTCCAGGGTTGCGTTGATCTCTCTGGAGAATGTACGGATGGTACCTTCCATACGGTATTCACCCGGAATGATGTTGAATCTGCCCGGTGCGTGGATATCGCCGACCGTTACGACCATCGGGTCTGTCGGCTGGTATTCTCTGGCGACCATATCCTGCAGTGCCATGACGACTGCGGAACCGGCAACCGCGGCATCTCTTCCGTGATACGGGTCTGCACCGTGGGAGGAAACACCGTTGATCTTGATTTTGAACCAGAACGCGGATGCGTATGTCGGACCCGGCGCTGTTTCGATCTTACCGAGATCGAGCATGGAGTTGATGTGTGTACCGAACATCCAGTCAACACCATCCAGGCATCCGCCTTTGATCATGGCCTTCGCGCCCTGACCGGTTTCTTCTGCCGGCTGGAAGATGAACTTGATCGTTCCGGCAAATTCATCCTTGACGCTGTTGATGGCCTTGACAGCACCCATCAGCATCGCGTTGTGTGTATCATGACCGCACGCATGCATGCAGCCTTCATTCTCACTGGCAAACTCCAGACCTGTCTCTTCCTTGACAGGCAGAGCGTCGATATCACCTCTCAGCAGGACCGTCTTTCCGGGACCTTTGCCTCCCTTGATCTCTGCCAGGACACCTGTCGGCTCCATTCTTCTGTAGGATACCCCCATCTTGTCGAGTTCTTCGCAGATACGGTCTGTTGTTCTGAATTCCTGAAAGGACAGTTCCGGATGTCTGTGGATATCCCTGCGGTACTCCACGACGAATGACTGTACGGAACGTGCAAGTTCTAACGCATTCATAAAAATACCTCCTGAAGTTATAGAAAAATCGTACCGCCGGAAGGAAACCGATTTCAACACCGGCAGAAGAATTCCCGGTCAAAATGAAAGAAAAAAGAAAACCATGAATGAAAATGTTTTCTCAGACTGCCGGGAATCACAGAAAAACACGGTTTCCCGTGTCTTTGTCAGTTTCCTTTCCGGAGGTCCTCCGGCGTTGTCAGCTTGATGTTTTCATAGCTGCCAGCAACAATGCGTATCGGTGTGCTGCTGAAGCGTTCTACGACGCTGCAGTCATCGGTGCCGGTATAGCCTTCCTGCACAGCCTGTTCCATGCATGTCCGCAGCAGTTCCGTACGGAATGCCTGCGGTGTCTGGGCGTTGTACAGCGTTTCCCGGTCAGGTGTACCGGCAATATATCCGTTCTTGACGATTTTTACCGTATCCTTGCTGGGAACAGCCAGACAGGCTGCCTCACAGGTCTCCATGGCCTGCTTGACTGCCTCAAGATCCTTCTTATCGAGATACGGACGGGCACCGTCATGAATGAATACTGTTCCGGAGATCACCGCTTTCAGACCGTTGGCGACACTCTGCTGGCGCGTATCTCCGCCCATAGCAAGCAGAACCTTGCCGTTTACCCCGATGTTCCGGAGATACAATGCCGGATCGGTCACAACAACAATCTGCTCACAATCTTCATCCTCCAGAAACAGACGCATGGAATGCTCAAGAACCGTACGGTCGTCCATCCGGTAATAGTCCTTGTTGTAGCCAAGGTCCATCCGTCTTCCTTCCCCTGCGGCAGGTATCAGCGCGGCGTATTTCATCAGCTGATCACCGCCCCCAGCAGCTGATACGAGAAGACGGTCATGATGAAGGCCGCAAGTGCGATCCCGATCAGGATGGACAGACTTGCCTTCTTCAGATCCATGTCAAACAGCGCCGCAACCAGGCTTCCGGTCCAGGCACCTGTCCCCGGCAGAGGAATTCCCACGAACAGCGCAAGACCCCAGAATCCGTAGCGGTCGATCTTCGGTTTGTTTTTCGCTGCTTTCTCCTCCATCTTTGCGACGATCCCGCTCATATGATGCGCAGACATCCAGTGGAAGATCTTCTTGATAAAAAACAGAATAAACGGAATCGGCAGGATGTTTCCCGCTACGCAGCAGGCGATCCCGCGCCACATCGGAATCCCGAGCAGACGCGCCACGATCAGCCCTCCTCTTTCCTCCACCAAGGGAATCATACTGACGAGGAAGACCGACAGTTCCGCTGAGATATACTGACCGATGGTATTCATGAACCAGTTGATAATCGTATTCATACAGCCCTCACATTCGTAAACTTTACCACAATGATCATAAACCAACAATAGCCGGCTCCTGTGCTACAATGGACGGGAAAGCAGGAAAATACAATGCAGTACAGGATCAATCAGAAAAACGGAGAACAGCTTTCCGTTCTCGGCTACGGCTGCATGCGCTTCACCAAGAACGGTGGACGCATCGATCAGGAAAAAGCTGAACAGGAGATGTACAAAGCACTGCAGGAAGGTGTCAATTACTTTGATACTGCCTATATCTATCCAGGAAGCGAAGTCTGCCTGGGCAGATTCATTCAGAAGTATGACTGCCGGGACCGGATCCGGATCGCGACCAAGCTTCCTCAGTATCTCATCCGGAAACCGGAAGACCCGGAGCGGTATTTCCGGGAAGAGCTGGAACGTCTTCAGACAGACCATGTAGATTACTATCTCATGCACATGCTCAATGATCCGGAGAGCTGGAAACGTCTGTGTTCCCTTGGGATCCGGGAATGGATCAATGCCAGAAAGGAAGCGGGAGAGATCCGCAATATCGGCTTTTCCTTCCATGGCGGAACGGTGAAGTTCAAGGAACTCATCGATGCCTATGACTGGGATTTCTGTCAGATCCAGTTCAACTATATGGATGAGCACTCCCAGGCCGGGATCGACGGTCTCAACTATGCCCATGATCACGGTATCCCGGTGATCATCATGGAACCTCTGCGCGGCGGGCGTCTGGTCAATCATCTGCCGAAGCGGGCACTGGAAGCCTTCCGCAGTGCATCTGTACAGAGAACCCCTGCCGACTGGGCCCTGCGCTGGATCTACGATCATGAGCAGGTCAACGTTGTGCTTTCCGGCATGAATGATCTGCAGCAGGTCGAGGAAAACTGCCGTACGGCGTCCGAAGCCATGCCCGGGCAGCTGAGTGATCAGGACAGGAAAATGTTCGCGGATGTGCTGGCATCGATCTTGTCGGATGTCAAGGTTGCCTGTACCGGATGCGGCTACTGTCAGCCGTGTCCGCAGGGAATCGATATCCCCAACTGCTTTGCAATGTACAACAACAGCTACAATGACGGCTATCTGCAGGCGGTCCGGGAATACTTCATGTCCACAGCCCTGCGGAAAACAAAAACCGGCGCTTCCCGGTGTGTAGGATGCGGCCTGTGTGAATCACACTGTCCGCAGTCCCTGCCGATACGCGCCGAACTCAGGAATGTCGCAAAGAGATTTGAAACACCGGTCTTCCGCGTCGTAGCGAAAGGTGCCGGAGTCTTCATGAAATACTAATGCAGGTAATACGAGAGAACGTCCTCACTGAGGGCGTTTTCATATTCCTGCTGCGTGATAAAGCCTTCCTCCAGCATCCTCGAAAGCACTTTTCCCTGCCGGCTGACTGCCAGGTGCGAGCCCGTCGAAAGCTGATACGCACTCGGAGCATTGGGAATTCCCGCCAGCATCGCTGCCTGGGCAATCGTCAGATCGGACGGTGAAGCGCCGAAATAACCCTGTGCCGCCTGGGAGATACCCCAGAAACCATCCCCGTAATAGTTCATATTCACATAGAGCGCGAGGAGTTCCTCCTTGGAATACATCGTCTCCAGTTCATACATGATCATGATCTCGGAAGCCTTGACCACCGTTGTCCGGTTCGTGGTCTGGTAGTACAGGTTCTTGGCGATCTGCTGGGAAATCGTACTGCCTCCTTCGATATTCTCTCCGGCAAGAAGATTGTTGCGGATGGCCCGGATCAGCGCACGGACATCCATTCCTCTCCTGGTGAAATAGCGCTGGTCCTCCACAGCAACGACCGCGTCCACCAGGTCCGTGTCCAGGGATCCGTAATCCACATAGTCATCCATTTCAAAATAGACTGCCGCCGCCTGTTCAATTGGGGTTTCGTTCACCGTCTTCTGATAGTAAAGATAACCCGGCAGGACAACGACAAGTCCGAACAGGATTGCCAGGCAGAGAAGGATCTTCAGCAGAAATCCGATCAGTTTCTTCATACTCCCATTGTACAACAGGAATGTGACTGTACTTCTTAAGACTTTTTTCAGCTTCTGCTGAGGGCTTCCCAGTACTCCCTTTCCGCATCGCTCTGTGCCTGTACGATGCGAAGGAACGCAACTGCTTCGTTGCCTGCCCGGTCACGCACCGTATAGACGATCTCCTGCTCACTCAGACCGTCCAGCGGCTCAGAACACCGTACGTCATCCCGCAGATCACCGCTGACCGCATCATACGCTCTCTCCACATACGCCAGGCAGTCCCGGTATTCCTGCTTGGATACTTCTTCTGCATTCAGTCTCAGGACGGGCGGTTCATCGTCCGTAAAACGCACCAGCAGGGTCCTGGCGATCCGGTGTCCCTGAAACACCGTCTGATAGACAGCCAGATACTCTCCGCCTCCGCGCATGCGCTTCCGCTGCGGAAGTATGCAGTCTTCCGCTGCGGAAAGATATGTTTCCGGTATGAACTCATCCCGTACAGACAGAGTCGTTTCATCCACGGTCAGCAGGATCTCCGGATCCTTTGCCAGCATCTCCCGTACAAGCATAGTAAATGTCACGATCATCAATGTACAGGAAAGCATGAGGAACAGGCATTCCCGCCGGTTTCTGCGGAAGTACAGCGCTTCGTGCAGAGATGTACGGTCACCGATCTTCATCTCTTCCCGCAGCAGTTTCATCCGTTCCGCCGGAATCCAGAAATGCGCGATCTTCCGGATATCCTTCCGGTTCAGGTGTTCTTCCAGCGCAAGGCGGATCTGTTCCATCTGCAGGTAGTTCAGCCTGTACTTTGCGTAGATCCGGATCTCGTCTTCCGGCAGATCATGTGCCCGGCCAAGACGGATCTGCTCAGCCTGTAAATAGGTAAACCGGTTTCTGTGCTTCATACTCCAGTATTACGCACGGAAACCGGCGGTTCCTCAGTATTCAATGTTTTTCCAGCAGAATCTGCGGTCGTTCTTTCCGACCGGAAGGACGTCAATAAGCAGTTCAGCCCCCTCAAGCCCTTCACTCTGCACCCGCAGGGTGATCGTGCCGGAGGTCTCTGCTGTCCTTACAATGAAGACAGCACTGCCGCTGTAGGCGTTTCTGGTCGCTTCTGCGGGTGATTCCGGCACATACGGAGCAGTGTCGGACGCATCTCCGTTGTCCATTCCGATGATCATGCCGGACCCTTCCAGACGCAGTTTCAGTTCATTGCGCGCACTGTTCACGATATGACCGTCCGCGTCTGTCACATCCGCCCGTACATACAGCAGTGTCCCGTCCTCCGTGACTTCCCGCGCTTCCGGTATCAGACGGACTGCTGCAGCTTCACCGTATGTCTGTACGACGCTCCTGCCGGATGTCTCCCGGATCTCATTGCCGTTTTCATCATAGCCGCGGGCTTCCAGTATTCCCGGCTCATACGGCACCTGCCAGCTGTAGTACAGCCTGCCCTCCGATGTCCGCCAGGTATAGCCCATCGCTGTCTGATGCTCCGTAAAGGTCTTTCTTCCCAGGGAAACACCGTTCAGATACAGTTCCACAGTAGGAAGATTGCTGTAGACGACCACACTGACCGTGCCTGAAGGAGTCTCCTCCCAGGCCGGCAGAACATGCAGTACATCCACGTCATCCCGCCACTGGCTCTGGTAGAACCAGTAGCTGTCCTTCGGCAGACCGGCTGTATCAATGATACCGAAATAGGAAGAGTTCGGACTTGGTCCGTTTCCGGTTACTGAGCCTGTTCCCAGACCGTTCCACGGTTCCGGTTCTCCGATATAGTCAAATCCCGTCCAGACGAATTCACCGGCAACGTAGTCCCGGCTGATGACATTCAGCCAGGCATCCGCAGCCGTCATGCCCCATTCCACCGTTTCCCGGTCATAGGCACTGAGATCTGTACCGTGGCTCTGGTAGATTCCGCGGCTGCTGAGTTCGCTTACGGTTTCCGAACCGTAGATGATCCATTCCGGATGCGATGCGTACAGTGCGTCCTGTACAGCCACAGGCATATAGTTCAGGCCGATGATACCGCCGTTTGCCGCAACAGCCGCATCCATGCCTTCCTGTATATCGGCGTACCGGTCCGTAACACCGGATATATTGTCCGCAATCGTAACCGGCCGTGTTCCGTCTTCTTCATTTGCCCAGCGGCACAGATCATCCGCATACTGCGGATAGGCACTGACATCACCGCCGATGTTTCCCAGGATCTCATTGCCGATGGACCATAGGATCACCGAGGGGTTGTTGCGGGCCTCCCGCACCATCGTCCGGATGTCCGCTTCAGCCCAGGTCATGCCTGCAGACAGCCCGTACGGCTCGCTTCCCGCAGGTACTGCTGTACTGAAGATGGAACTGTAATCATACCAGTTCGCGTTTTTGGGATTGGTCCAGGTATCGAATGCTTCACAGATCACCAGGATCCCCTCTTCCATGCAGATATCCAGAAAGTCAGGATCTGCCGGATTATGGGCCATCCGTACAGCGTTGCACCCCATCTGCTTCAGAAGTGTGATCTGCCGGCGGAACGCGTCTTCATGCGCTGCAGCACCCAGAGCTCCCTGGTCATGATGCAGACAGACACCCTTCAGTTTCATCGGTTCTCCGTTCAGGAAGAACCCTTCTTCCCTGTCAAAGCGGAAGTACCTGTACCCGTAGGTCACACTGACCCGGTCGGTTCGTTTACCGCCGTTCCAAAGATCTGCGCGCAGTGTATAGAGGTTCACATCATCCGGGGACCACAGGGAAACATCCGGTACAGCCAGTTCGCTGCTGAATCCCTCCGCTTCCGCTACGATATGTCCGCTGGGATCCAGCACAGCAAGACGTACGGTACCCTCCCCGTCTGTTTTTCCTTCCACGGTCGTGAGAACACTGCCGTCCTCCTGAAGCTCTCCGTAGTTGATACGGATGCTCTGGGGCATGATCAGACTGTCCGCAGTATGGATCAGCGTAACATCACGGTAGATGCCGGAGCCGGAATACCAGCGTGATGAAGGAACCGGATTGTCCACCCGTACAGCAATCGTATTGTTTTCTTCCAGATACGGTGTCAGTTCATAGGTGAACGGTGTATACCCGTAGGGATGGGTGCCCAGCAGATTACCGTTGATATAGACATCACAGATCCCCATGACACCATCAAACCGGATGAAATACCTGCCGTCCTCCTCTGCCGTAAAGTGCTTCCGGTACCAGCCGGTACCTCCCGGCAGGAAACCGCTCTCCGCTTCAAGGGATTCGTCAAACGGCTGTTCGATCGACCAGTCATGCGGCAGATCCAGCGTACGCCATCCTGTATCGTCCACTTCCGTACCGGCATAATTACCGTCTTCCAGCAGAAACAGCCAGTCTTCATTGAACTCTGCATCACGTACCGGTGCAGGTTCCGAAGGCTGCATGCCCGTCAGGATCACCAATAATACTGTCAGTAATTGTTTCATCTACGCCATTGTATCAAAAAATGCGGATTGTATCCGCATTATTGAATCGCATTGACGATACCCATGACCTCTCTGCGGATCCGGGCATTCTTCATCAGCGCCTCTTCCCGGTCGTTTCCGACAGCGTAGAAGTAGAACTTGATCTTCGGCTCCGTTCCGCTCGGACGGATGGCAAACCAGCATCCGTCTTCAAGCCAGAAGCGCAGTACATTGGAAGCGGGAATATCTTCATAGCCGTTGATATAGTCCACAACCTTCGCTTTCAATCCGGCGATCTTCACCGGCGGATTCTTGCGTACTTCCGCCATCATGCGCTTGATCCGCTCCGCGCCTTCCTTTCCTTCCAGGATCAGATTCGGTTCATCCTCGGCAAAATATCCGTACTCCTCGTAGATCTCCTCCAGAACGTTCCAGAGCGTCTTGCCCTGTTTGCGGTAATATGCCGCCGCTTCCGCTACGAGCATACCTGCGGAAATACCGTCCTTGTCGCGGATGGCCGGACATGCCGCGTATCCTACCGATTCCTCATAGCCGAAGAGATACTGATAGCCGTGTTCCTCCAGGAACGGGATCCGGCCGCAGATGTTCTTGAAACCCGTCAGGCTTTCAAACATCTTCACACCGTAGGATTCCGCCATGATCGTACTCAAGGTACTGGTAACGATGGACTTGACCATTGCACCGTTCTCAGGA
>JAFWJP010000258.1 GCA_017514645.1 Solobacterium sp.
ATCATTGAGATCTACTGTCCGGAGTCTTCCGGCAAGACAACACTGGCCCTGCATGCCATAGCGGAGTGCCAGAAAGCGGGCGGCCGCTGTGCATTCATCGATGCAGAGAACGCGATCGATCCCGTCTATGCCAAGAACCTCGGCGTTGATATCGATGAACTGATCCTGTCCCAGCCGGATTCGGGAGAACAGGCACTGGAGATCACGGAAGTCCTGATCAAGTCCGGAGCGATCGACCTGGTCGTTATCGACTCGGTTGCGGCCCTGGTTCCGCAGGCGGAGCTGGACGGTGAGATGGGAGATTCCTCCATCGGTCTGCAGGCGCGTCTGATGTCCAAGGCGATGCGTAAACTGGCAGGTGTCATGAACCGTTCGAACTGCACAGCGATCTTCATCAACCAGCTGCGGGAGAAGGTCGGCATCATGTTCGGCAATCCAGAGACGACACCGGGCGGGCGCGCACTGAAGTTCTACGCTTCCGTACGCCTGGATGTCCGGAAAGGCGAGGCACTCAAGAACGGATCCGATGTCATCGGAAACGTGACGAAGATCAAGGTTGTCAAGAACAAGGTTGCGCCGCCCTTCAAGACGGCTGTGGTGAACATCATCTTCGGTGAAGGCGTATCACATGTGGATGAAGTCATCAACCTTGCGGTTGAAAACGATATCATCGACAAGTCCGGTGCATGGTTCTCCTACAAGGGGGAAAAGATCGGACAGGGCTTTGCAGCAGTGAGGGAGTACGTCCGCCAGAATCCGGAAATGGATGCCGAGATCACGGCGGAAGTACGGAAACGTCTGTTCCCGGCTGCAGAACCGGCTTCAGAGATACAGTAAAGACACAGGGCATCCCCGGACGGGGATGCTTTGCTATGTCTGATATTTTTATCTGCGTCGGTTGTGAAAAATCACGGAAGTTGTATAATATATCTCGGGAATTTATTCTCATTTGTTTTTTAATGGAGGAATACATTATGCCGAATGGTAGTATGCTTACCTCCGTTCTTGTTGGTATTGCAGGTATTCTGATCGGTATCCTCGTCATGAGGATACTGGGAAATGCCGGGCTTGACCGGGCCAGGAATCAGGCACAGTCGATTCTGGATGAATCAAATGCAAAGGCGGAGAACATTCTCCGTCAGGCGGATTTAGACGGTAAGCAGCAGGTCTATGAAATGACGCTTCAGGCCGAAAGGGAACTGAAGGCACAGCGCAGCAAGGTTCAGCAGCAGGAGAACAAGCTGTCCCGGCGTGAGGACAGCATCAGTTACCGCGAGGAAAACCTGATTGCGAAGGAAAAGAAAATCGAAGACAAGAATAAAGTTGTCGATGAAAAACTGGCAAATCTCAACAAGATGGAGAGTACTCTTCAGGAGAAGATCAACGAACAGATGGCTGTTCTGGAGCGGGTCGCGGGATTGTCGCGCGATGAAGCCAAGAGCGAGCTGATGGACGCGGTTGAGAAGAAGAGTGAAAAGGAGATCGGCGCGTATCTGCGTGAACAGGATGAGATTGCACAGCAGAAAGCCGCTGAGAATGCGCGGACTGTGATTGCCAACGCGATCCAGCGCTATGCACAGGAAGAGGTCCTTGATCGTACAGTTTCCGTTGTATCGCTTCCCAATGAAGATATGAAGGGAAGAATCATCGGACGTGAAGGAAGAAATATCAAGGCGATCGAGCAGGCAACAGGTGTTGATCTGATCATCGATGATACACCGGATGCGATCACGGTTTCGTGCTTCGATCCGATCCGCCGGGAAATCGCAAGGCAGTCTCTGGAGATCCTGATGAAGGACGGAAGGATCCAGCCGACAAGGATCGAGGAAGTCGTCAATAAGGTGACGAAATCCCTGGATGAAACGATCATGAAGATCGGTGATGAGGCGATCTTCAAACTGGGAATCGGCCGTATCAACAAGGAACTAGTCCGCATGGTCGGAAGACTGCGCTACCGTTACAGCTACGGTCAGAATGTTCTTGAGCATTCCGTTGAAGTTGCGACGTTTGCAGGCATCATGGCTGCGGAACTCGGTCTGAACCAGAGCCTGGCAAAGCGTGCAGGTCTTCTGCATGATATCGGCAAGGCTGTCGACTTTGAGCAGGAGGGCAGTCATGTTGAACTCGGTGCCCGTCTGGCAAAGAAGTACGGAGTGAACGGAATCGTTGTCAATGCGATAGAGTCCCACCATGGTGATAAGCCTGCTTCGGATATTATATCGGTGCTGGTGGCGGCTGCGGATACATTGAGTGCCGCAAGACCGGGCGCACGTTATGAATCGATGGAGAACTACATCCAGCGTCTGGAACAGCTGGAAGAGATTGCCGGCAGCTATGATGGTGTTGAGAAGGCGTTTGCCATTCAGGCAGGACGTGAAGTCCGTGTTATGGTACAGCCGGACAAGATCAACGATGACGGCATGATCAAAATCGCTCATGATATCCGTGAGCGCATCGAGAACGAGATGACCTATCCGGGACAGATCAAGGTAACGCTGATCCGGGAAGTCAGAGCACAGGAAATCGCTCAGTAAGTACAGGCATCCGCAATTGCGGGTGCTTTTCTTTTCCCCCGGGTTATAATAAAACCGTGAACCGGTTCAGGAAAAGAGTATTCGACATCATTCAGATCGGAAACCGGGATGATCTTCCCAGTCTGGCTTTTGATGTGTTCATCGTTCTGGTGATCCTGACGAATATCACGGTCATATTCCTGGAAACGTTTGATTCGATGGCACCGTATTACAGTGTTCTGGAGACCCTGGATACCTTGACGATCGGCATCTTCATCATTGAGTACGGTCTGCGGATCTGGACGGCGGAGTACCTGTATCCCGGGATGAGCAGGAGAAGAGCAGTCCTGCGTTTCTTTGTGTCCTATGACGGGATCGTGGATCTGCTGACGATCCTGCCGTTTTTCTTCCTTTCCGGATTCGTTGTCTTCCGGATGCTCAGGGTCGTGAGGATCTTCCATCTGTTCCGGATCAATTCGACCTATGATTCATTCAGCGTCATCCGTTCCGTTGTCTATGAAAAGAAGAACCAGCTGGCGTCTTCTCTCTTTATCCTGATCGTACTGATGCTGGCGTCTTCTCTGTGCATGTACAGTGCCGAGCACGAAGCGCAGCCGGAAGTCTTCCGCAATGCGCTGTCCGGAATCTGGTGGAGCATGTCGACGCTGCTGACCGTAGGATACGGGGATATCTATCCGGTGACGGAACTCGGGCGGGCCATGGCGATCGTGATCTCTGTTCTGGGTGTTATGGTCGTGGCAATCCCGACAGGTATCCTGTCTGCCGGATTTGTGGAGAACTATACAGAAGCCGCCTACAGTGCGGCGCCGCTGGATTTTCATCTGCAGACAGTCTCGATCGGCCCTGACAGTGCCTGGGTCAGCCTGACCAAGGAGGAAGTGCTGCGGCAGTACGGCTATACCGTCATTCTGATCAAGCGGAACGGTGTGACATTCCCGCCGAAGGAAGGGTACCGGATCTATCTCGGAGATGAACTTGCGGTCTACAAAGACAATGAAACCGAAGCACATGAAATTTGATTGAAAACAAGTTTAAACCCGCATGGTTGACACGTTTCCGGAGGGTGCTATAATTTCATCAGGAGGACAGAAAACATGCCTGTAACAATTGATAAGGATCTCTGCATCGGATGCGGAGCTTGCGTAGGAGCTTGTCCTGTAGAAGCACTGTCACTGGACGACGAGGGAAAGTCCACAGTTGACGAGGCTCTCTGCATTGACTGCCACAGCTGCATCGCAACATGCCCGGTCGGCGCAATTACTGAATAATTGACAACATAGAAACCCTGTAAATACGATACAGGGTTTTTATGTGATATAATACTATGGCATATGAATGAATCAGTGAAAGTCAACAGAAACAGGGTCCGGAACTTTGACAGAAACCTGTTTGAAATGCCTGCTCAGGTATTTGATCTGGGCAGGGGAAAACGTTTTTTTATCCATACATACGGCTGCCAGGCGAATGTTCGTGACGGAGAAACACTCGCAGGGATGCTGACGAATATGGGTTTTGAGGAGGCCGGGGATGTCAGGGAGGCGGATCTGGTCATCTTCAATACCTGTGCGATCCGGAAGGCTGCCGAGGATCATGTATTCGGTGAGATCGGCAACCTGAAACACGAGAAGGAATCACACCCGGAGAGAATCTACGCCCTGTGCGGCTGCATGGCCCAGATGCCTGCAGTTGTAGAGAGGATCCGGAAGACGTACCCGCAGATCGATCTGGTGTTCGGAACACATAATCTGGATCGTTTTCCGTATCTTCTGCAGGAATTCATGGAGAAACGGGAGCGGACATTCGCGGTGGAAAGCACACCTGGTTCCGTTGTGGAGCAGCTGCCGGTACAGCGTTCCAGCAGATACAAAGCATTTGTCAATATCATGTACGGCTGCGACAAGTTCTGCACATACTGTATCGTGCCGTATACGCGCGGCAGGGAGCGTTCCCGCATGCTGGATGATATCATTGCGGAAGTGCAGGCGTTCAAGGCGTCGGGCGGCAAGGAAGTCACCCTGCTTGGACAGAACGTGAATGCATACGGCAAGGATCTCGGAATGGAGGACGGGTTTACAGCGCTTCTGGAGGCTGTGGCGGATACCGGGATCGACCGGATCCGGTTCTACTCTTCTCATCCGCGTGATTATACTGTAAGTTCCATTGAGGCGATGAGACAGCGGCCGAATATCATGAATGCGCTTCATCTGCCGGTGCAGAGCGGCAGCAACTCTGTTCTGAAGAGAATGAACCGAGGATATACGATCGAACGCTATTACGAACTGTTTGATGATATGAAGCGGCGGATCCCCGGGATGGCATTCACAACGGATCTCATCGTCGGTTTCCCCGATGAAACGGATGAAGAATTCGAGGATACGCTGAAACTGGTGGATCACTGCCGGTTTGACCTGGCATATACATTTATTTTCAGTCCGCGGGAGGGGACACCTGCCGCAGGTTTTGAGGACCGCATTCCGATGCGGGTCAAGAAAGAGCGTCTGAATCTCCTGAATGAACGGATTTCCGACTATGCGCACGAAAAGAATCAGAAAGAGATCGGCAGGGAACTGATCGTTCTCTGCGACGGTGCGTCAAAGAAAAATCCGGATACATTCAGCGGGTACAGCGAAGAGAACAAACTGGTGAACTTCACGGGGGAGAATATCCGTGAAGGGGATTTTGTCCGGGTGAAGATCACGGAAGCGAAGTCCTATACACTGGACGGAGAGGCGGTTGCGGTTCTGTAACTGCAGAAGAGAAAGGAAGGGTATATGAGCAAAGTCAGGATTTTTGCGCTGGGCGGACTCGATGAAGACGGCAAGAACATGCTTGTGGTTGAAGAGAACGACGATATCTACGTAATTGAAAGCGGTATGAAGTATCCGGCTGCTGATCAGCTCGGCATTGTCATGGTCATTCCCGGATTCGAGTATCTTGTGCAGAACAAGGACAGGATCAAGGCGGTGTTCATCACGCATGGACATGATGATGTGATCGGGTCGCTGACCAATCTGCTGAAGGAAGTCAGCGTACCGGTATACATGGCACCGCTGACAGCGAAGATCTTTGAACGTGAGGCCAAACGGGCCGGTCTGAAGGACTACACACTGCACCGTGTGCGCCGCAACAGCAAGTTCAAGGTAGATCAGACGGAGATCCGGACATTCGGTACGACAGAGTCCATAGCGGACGGTTTCGGTGTCGCAATCCGCACAGAGGACGGTTTCGTGGTCTACTCCAGCGAATTCATCGTTGACTTTGATTCGAAGATCGATGCGTTCAGTTTCGGAATGAATGAGATCATGGAGATCAGCAACCGCGGTGTTCTGGCGCTGATGACGGAGTCGGTCGGTGCTACACGGGAAGGACACAGTTCACCCAGGCACAGGATCACACCGCTGGTGGAACCTTATTTCGAAGAAGCACCCGGCAGGCTGATCGTATCCGCGTACAGCCAGAATCTGTACCGGGTGATCGAACTGGTTGAACTGGCGGAGAAATACGACCGCAAGATCATGATCTATGATGAAGAACTGCGGAATCTCATGAAGGATATGGCTTCCCTGGGTTACTATCATATTCCGGCGGGGATGGATATCGTGCCGCAGAATTTTGACAACAACGCAGACAATGTGCTGATCATCGTCGGCGGCAGGGGAAACACGATCTTCAAGAAGATGCATGTCATTGCGACACGTGAGGATCCGCTGATCCAGCTCAGGAGCACGGATACGGTCATCATCGCATCACCGGCTGTTCCGGGAACAGAACGCGAAGAAAGCGCAATGGAGGACGATCTCTACAAGGAGACAGCCCGGGTCATTGCGGTGGATGTACGGAGGGCCTTCAGTATGCATGCGTCCATTGAGGACCTGAAGAGTCTGATCTATCTGATGAACCCGCAGTACTATATCCCGGTCAAGGGAGAATACCGGCAGCTGATCTCCAATGCGAATATTGCACTGGATATGGGCTATCCGGCCAACAATATCATCGTTCTGGACAACGGACAGGCCGCGACGATCACAAACGGACTGCTAGAGAGGAACCTTGCACAGATTCCTGTCAGTGAAGTCCTGATCGATGATGATCAGGATCACAGTGCGACCGGCATGATCCTGAAGGACAGGGAAATGCTCAGCACGGACGGTGTCATCGTTATCGGCATTGTGATCAATCACGCAACAAAGGAAGTCATCGGCGGTCCGGATGTACAGAGCCGGGGTGTCATTTACCTGAAGGATGCGGATTACATAATCAAGGAAATCGGCAATATCATGGAAACAACGATTGAAACTGCGGTGCGCAGCGGAACGTTTGACAATCTGACCTGCAGGGCGGATGCCAGGGAGAAGATCAGCCGCTACGTGCTGAGGGAAACCGGCAAGAAGCCGATGATCCTGCCGGCAATCGTCGAGATCAATACCAAGGAATAGTGAAAGCAGAGGTTTTCAGTGACAAGCAAAAAGAAAACAACAAAGAAATCAGGTTCGGTCGGAACAAACAGCCGGCGTACCAGCGCAAAGAAAAAACAGGAGAACCGGGAACTGCGGGATATCATCATTACGATCATCCTGCTGGCGGTTACTTTTGTAGCGTACCGGCGGATGGGTGTGATCGGAGTCTTCCTGAACAACGGCATGCGATTTCTGTTCGGGCGGTTCTACTATCTGGTGATCGCCGTACTGGTGCTGCAGATCGTGATCACGCTGATCAACCGCTACAGCGGCAATACCCGGAGCAGGAATCCGCTGGCGATCATTCTGCTGATCATGGGCTTCCTGCTGCTGTGTTCATTGATTGAAACACCGAAGGAACTGCTCGGTTCGGATATCTATCTCTCCTATGTTGACAACCTCCGCGGGTATTTTGCGGAAGAGCCGGCGGATGTCATGGGCGGCGGACTGTTCGGTGCGCTGCTGCTGACACTTACGACGATGCTGGTGGACCGGACAGGAACGATCGTGATCCTGGTGGCTGATGCCGTCATTGTACTGCTTTTGCTGGTCAGCCTGAGCGTATACAAGCAGGCATTCCGAACCATCGTGGATTATTTCTCGACAAACTATGACGATGAGGAGACGGAAGATGAACTTCCGGAAGAAGAGATTCCGGTCAAGGCGAAGCCGGAAAAGAAGAAGCATGTTCCGCTGCTGGGCCTGAAGCGCAGGGAAAAGCCCGTGGTTCCCGAACCGGAACCTGTACCTGTACCGGTAAGGACGGAAACACCGGTCAGTGCAATGGCAAACATCAGGATTGACAACAGCATTCCGGAGCCGGTGATTCCGGCAGAGAAGCCGAAACCGGCTGCCAGTGTATTCATGAACATCGATGATCTTTATGATGCGGCAAAGGCACCGGAACCTGAACCCGAACCGGAACCGGCTCCTGCGGATATATTCGCGGAAGAAGAACCGGAACCGGAAACACCGGCTGTTCAGACACCGGTGAATGAAGAAACAGGCAGTACGGTGCAGGCACCGGTACCGCCGGTACAGAGAATCCAGAAGCCGTATCATCTGCCGAAACTGAATCTGCTGGATCCGGTTCCTCCGGTTTCCAAATCGGATGAGAATCAACGGGTAGCGGCAGAGAAGGGTGAACTGCTGATCCAGGTGCTTCAGAACTTTGATATCAAGGCTGAACTCGTCGATACACATATCGGCCCCGCAGTCACCAAATATGAGATCCGTCCGCAGGTCGGTGTCAAGGTCAGCAAGATCCTGGGTCTTGCGGATGACATCAAGATGCAGCTGGCGGTCAAGGACGTACGTATTGAAGCGCCGATCCCGGGACATAACGCGGTCGGTATCGAGATCCCGAACGTAAAGGCGACACCGGTCAAGATGAAGGATCTGATCCAGCATATGCCGCCGAAAGATCAGGAACAGCCGCTTCTGATCTTCCTCGGCAAGGATCTGATGGGTGATGTGATTACCTGCAGGCTGGACAGGATGCCGCATCTGCTGGTTGCCGGTGCGACAGGATCCGGTAAATCCGTGTGCATGAATTCGATCATTGTATCGATCCTGATGCGCAATAAACCGGATGAGGTCAAGCTGCTGCTGGTGGATCCGAAAAAGGTTGAGTTCACGCCGTTCAAGAGTATTCCGCACCTGATCGGTCCGGTCATCAACGATGCCCAGCAGGCAAACAATGCGCTGAAGGTCATCGTCAAGATCATGGATGAGCGTTACAACACCTTCTCCAGAACCGGTGTCAGGAACATTCAGGGCTATAACGCCAAGGTAGAAGACGGATCGCTGAATGCCGGCAAAACACCGGAAGAGCCGAAGGAAAAGAAGATGCCGTATATCGTGGTTATCATTGATGAGCTTGCGGATCTGATGATGGTTGCCGGAAAAGAAGTGGAAGGGTCGATCCAGAGGATTACCCAGCTGGCAAGAGCTGCAGGCATTCATCTGATCGTTGCAACACAGCGTCCGAGTACGGATGTCATTACCGGCATCATCAAGGCCAATATTCCTTCAAGGATCGCATTCAGTGTATCAAGCGGTATCGATTCCCGGACGATCCTGGATCATGTCGGCGCAGAGCGTCTTCTCGGCAACGGCGATATGCTGTACATGCCGATTGGCGAGTCGGCTGCATTGCGGGTACAGGGTGCCTATGTTACGGATGACGAAGTCCGCAGGATCACGGAATACACTTCGTCACAGGCAGTACCTATGTATGACGATGCGTTTGTTCTTCTCAATAACATTGATGGCGGTGATCCGGTCAGCGGCGGGTTTGACCCGGATGAAGACCCGCTGTATGAAGAAGTGAAGAAGTATGTGATTGAAAAGCAGAAAGCTTCGACCTCGCTCCTTCAGAGAGCGTTCGGCATCGGCTACAACCGGGCAGCCAGAATGATCGATGTTCTGGAAAGCAAAGGTGTTGTCGGCCCCGCCCAGGGCAGCAAACCCAGAGATGTCTATATCAAACCGGAAGAGGAACAGCAGTAGCTGTTCTTCTTTTTGTCTGCGGTGCTGTTGAAAACCGATGAATGATGTGGATAAAACCTTTGTATTTGACACGCTTGTCCGGAATGAGCGGATATGTACGGCGGTATTCGCAATTCGTTTCCGTTCCTGCATCATACCGTCGTTTGAGCACTTCCTGATCGTTTGCCATAATGATGCCGAAAGGAAGAAAATCTTATGATGAACGTATTCTTACTGGTAGGCAAGGTCAAGGAGGTACCGGTCGTATCGACGACGGCCAAAGGCAACAACATTGCGCATATGATCGTAGAGGCGGACAGGAATTTCCGGAACGAGGACGGCAGTCTGTCCAGCGATCTTTTCAAGGTGACGCTGTGGAAGGGAATCGCGGATGAGTGTGCAGCCATCTGCGGCGAGGGCAGTCTTGTCGCAATCCGCGGCAGGCTCAAGTCCGATGTCTATACCCGGAACGACCGGGAGTACTACAACAATGAGATCATTGCGGAACAGGTGAAGTTCCTGGACGGCAGACGGAACCGTACAGAGGGCTGAGGCACTGAAATCAGTGCCTTTTTCTTTGGTTATGATACAATACATGATTGACAGAGGTAGAGTATATGGCATTTGATACACTGAGTGATCGTTTGACGCATTCACTGCGCAATATGGTCGGTAAAGGAAAACTGACCGACAGCAATATGGAGGATATGCTGAAGGAGGTACGTCTTGCACTTCTGGAAGCAGATGTCAATTACCGCGTTGTCAAGGAATTCCTGAATGAAGTCAGGGAGAAGGCCAGAGGCGCGGATGTTCTGAACAGTGTGGAACCGGGAGAGATGCTCGTCAAGATCGTTCATGATGAGATCACGGCGCTGCTCGGAGAAGCACAGGCTGAAATCGTATACAGGGAGAGCGGAATCACGACCATTATGATGGTCGGTCTGCAGGGTACCGGTAAAACGACAAGTGCAGCGAAGATCGCTAAAATAGCAAAGGAAAAACAAGGACGCAAGGTCATGATGATCGCTGCGGACGTGATCCGTCCTGCCGCCATCGATCAGCTGAAGACGCTGGGTGAACAGATCGGAACGGAAGTGTATTCCCTCGGAACGGAAACTGCTGCTCTGGAGACGGTCAGACGCGGTATGGCATATGCCGAAGAGAAGGGATACGATACGGTTTTCATCGATACTGCCGGACGTCTGCATATCGATGAAGAACTGATGCAGGAACTGGAAGATATCAATACTCTCGTGCATGCCGATGAGATCCTGCTGACCGTAGATGCCATGACCGGTCAGGATATTGTCAACGTTGCCCGTTCATTCCATGAACGTCTTCCGCTGACCGGACTGGTCGTGACGAAATTCGACGGCGATTCCCGCGGCGGTGGTGTTCTGTCTGTCAGGAAGATCACGCAGGTACCGATCAAGTTCGTCGGTGAAGGTGAAAAACTGGATGACATGAGCATGTTCTACCCGGAGCGTATGGCAGACCGGATCCTTGGAATGGGTGATGTCGTTACGCTTGTGGAACGTGCGCAGGAAAAGATGGATATGGAAGCTGCTGAGCGTGCGGCACAGAAGATGATGAGCGGCAGGTTCGATCTGAACGATATGCTGGAGCAGATGCAGCAGATCGAGCGTCTGGGACCGCTGGGCGGGCTGATGAAGATGATTCCGGGGATGTCCCAGTATTCGGATATGATCAATGACGCAGACGCGAATGACGGCATGAAGAAGACGAAGGCGATCATTCAGTCCATGACGAAATATGAACGGGAGAATCCGGACAGGATCCGTTCTACGATGAAAAAGCGGATCGCGGCAGGTTCCGGAACAACGGTGAATGATGTCAACCGGCTGCTGAGCCAGTTCGAAAGAACACGCAAGGCGATGGGTATGATGGGCCGCATGGCGGAAAGCGGTCAGCTGGACGAAGCGAAACTGAAGGAAATGAGCGATCATCTTCAGGAACAGGCGGAAAACGCACAGCGTTTCGCCGGAAAAAACAGGTTCAGAAAATAGGGTGAACGGATGGCCAGAAAACGTCGTTTAAGCCGTCTTTACCCGTATGTTCAGGCAGTGCCTGATGTCTTCCGCTATCAGACAGCTTCCGCATTGATCCTTGCGGGTATCCTCTGGCTGCTGAATCTGCTCGCCAAAGAACTGCTGCACTCAACCGGCAGGGTTGCGGTCAGCAGCGGTGATTTCAAGTTTATCTTTTTCTCATGGCAGGGTCTGGCACTGCTGATGCTGGGACTTCTGATCCTTTGCCTGTACGTCGCGTTCGATCTGAATATGAAGATCGTGATGGGCGGGAGGCTTCTGCGCGGGGAAAACGCAAGTGTACGTGCCAGCGTGAAGGATTGCGCACGTCATATCCGGGTTTTCTTCTGCCTGGAAGGTCTCGGGGTCGTTCTCTATATTGCGTTGATCGCTCCGGTGATCGGTATCGGGTTTTCCATTGCTCTGACAAGAAATCTCTATATTCCGACATTCATTACATCTGTGATCCATGAGACACCGCTGTATCAGGGTCTCTATGATATTTTCTTTCTGGTTTTTGCACTGATCGGACTGATGAATGTGTTCTGTCTTCCCGGGATCCTGCTGGATGATCTGACAGTCAGGGAATCCATTGTTGCTTCGATAAGGATCATGAGGAAGCACTGGAAGAACTATCTGAAGGAGACCGTTCTGTTCTCTTTGCGGTACTCGCTGATCCTGATTCTGCCCACGGTCCTGCTGTTCATACTCCCGCTGTTTGTGGCAGGTATGCTCGGCGCGGATGAGCAAGGACTGCAGTATGCGTTTACTCTGTCCTGTGCGTTCGGCGCTGTTGCGGTGTCGGCATATACCTTCTTTGCGACTCCGTACTATATGATGAAGACGGTCCAGCTGTATGAGACCTACCGGAGCGGTGAAGAGGTTTACTATCAGAAGCGCAGATCCCGGCACAGTCCGCTCATGGCTCTGGTGGTGCTGACCGGACTGGCGGCTGTCTTCGTGGTGTCCTGGATCGTCAACAGTTCCCTGGATATCCTGTTTCCTGCAAAGGTAACGGTTCCTGTCATTGCCCACAGAGGCGGAGGAAATGAAGGCGCAGAGAATACGATAGCGGGAATGGAGACGGCAGCCGGACTGGGTGCCTACGGCAGTGAAATCGATATCCAGCGTACGCTGGACGGATACTATGTGCTGAATCATGACGCAACGTTTGAGCGTACTGCCGGTGTTGACCGGAAAGTTGAAACGATGACGCTTGCAGAGGTCAGGGAGCTCCGTATAGACGGGGAACCGGTTCCGACATTGGAAGAGATGCTGGAAGCTTCCCGGGACAAGGTCGTTCTTTTCGTTGAGCTGAAAGGAAATACAGCAGATGAGCGCATGGCGGATGATGCTGCAGCGATCATCAAGGAAATGCATATGGAAGATCAGGCAGTCCTGATTTCCCTGAAATACGATCTCATCGATTACATAGAAACAAAGTACCCGGAACTGCAGACAGGTTATCTGACGTTTATTTCGTTCGGTGATACGGCATCCCTGAACTGTGATTATCTCGGTCTGGAAGAAGAAGCAGCGGCCCGCAGTGTTATTGAAGCAGTCCATGATCAGAACAAGAAGGTTCTTGTCTGGACGGCCAATGAGGAAGGTTCTCAGCGCCATTTCCTGCGCTCGGATATCGATGGTCTGATCACGGATGAAGTATCCCAGGCACAGAGGGTTATTTCCGAACTGGAGCAGCGTACATCACTGGAACGGATCATCGATCTGTTTTTGGTGGACTGAATATGATTTCAGTCAAAGTTTATTGACGTTGTACAGGAATAAACGTATAATACAAAGGAGGATTGGTACCTTAGCCAAGCGGTAAGGCAACGGACTGCAACTCCGTGACCACCGGTTCGATCCCGGTAGGTACCTCCATTTTTTTGTATCATGGGGATGTGGCGGAATGGCAGACGCAACGGACTTAAACTCCGTTGGTGGAAACACCGTGTGGGTTCAAGTCCCATCGTCCCCACTGTTTTACCGGCTGCAGATAACGTACAAGAGCGTATCCGTCAGGATACGTTTTTCTGTTATATTAGTAATAAGGACAGAAGGAGGTTCCTGTATGATTGATCGTTCTGAATATCCTGAAATGAAGCTTGGCTTCGGTCTCATGCGTCTGCCGAAACTGGCGGACGAAACAATCGATGTTGAACAGACGAGCAGGATGGTTGATGCGTTCCTGAAAGCCGGCGGTACGTATTTTGATACTGCATTCGCTTATCCGGGATCGGAAGAAGCCATTCGCAAGGCACTGGTGGAGCGCTATCCGAGGGAAAGCTATACACTTGCGACAAAGCTGATCGCGCAGCCCGGTGATACGGATGAAGAAAAGCTGAAGGCAGAGTTCACGACCAGTCTGGAACGGACAGGGGCCGGTTACTTTGATTTCTATCTGCTGCATGCGTTCCAGCGGGCAAACTACAAAAAGTACGATGAGTATCATCTCTGGGACTTTGTGAGGGAACTGAAGGAGAAGGGCCTGATCAAGCACTACGGGTTCTCGTTCCATGCGGATCCCGAACTGCTGGAGGAGCTCCTGGAAGCGCATCCTGACGCGGAATTCGTACAGCTGCAGATCAACTATGCCGATATGGAGAACCCGGGTGTCAATTCCCGGAAGAACCTGGAGATCTGCCGGAAATACAATAAACCGGTCATTGTTATGGAGCCGGTGAAGGGTGGTATTCTGGCGGATCCGATCGATGAAGTCAAAGCTGTGTTCGACAAAGAAAACAACGGTCTGTCCTATGCAGGCTGGGCGCTGAAGTATGTCTGCGGTCTGGAGGGGATCATGGTTGCTCTGAGCGGTATGAGCAGTTTTGCCCAGATGGAGGACAATCTGAGCTTCATGAAGGACTTCACACCGCTGAACGCACATGAACTGGATGTGATCAAGGAAGCGCAGGAAGCGCTGAACGGTGATCAGTCCATCGCCTGTACGGCATGCCATTACTGCACGAAAGGATGTCCGATGAATATTCCGATTCCGGAGATCTTCACCGTAGAGAACCGGAAGAAGGGCAGTCCGGAATTCCGTACAAAGCGGGAGTATACGATTGTAACGACGGGCCGGGGAAAGGCAAGCGACTGTATCGGCTGCGGGCAGTGCGAGGCCGCATGTCCCCAGCATCTGCCGATCATATCTCTGCTGGAACAGTGCAGAGCGCTGGAAGGATAACCGTATGAGGGTGAAAGCCCTCATTTTTTGTGTGCGGGTATGGTATACTGCTGGAAGTGAAGCGAGGTAGGGATGAAGAGGATACTGCTGGGTGCAATGTTGATCCTGTTGTTGTCGGAAGGGCTGGGCAGCTGGTTCCTGGATCGTTTTCATCTGACCAGGAAGGGTTTCTGCGCCCCGTACGGATTCGCTGTGATGCTGGGAACTTTGCAGCTGCTGTATTATCCCGCTCAGCTTCTTCATCTGTCGTTTACGTGGATCATTGCGGCTTCTGCGCTGGTATTCCTGTTTGCGCTGCTGGTTACACTGAAGGATCTGAAACGCGTTCTGAAGGGCCTTCTGCGGCCGCAGATGATCCTGGTCGTTCTCACGGCAGTGATCTTCTTCTTTGTGCTCAGAACCTGTTCGGTGGATATGAACTTTGCGGACAGTTCGGCATATCTGAACTATATTGCGATGAATATCAATGCGGATCATCTGAACCTGTACGATATCACCAACGGTCTGAGAGGTTCGGAATGGCTGGTTCTGTATTCCTATCAGGGTTACCATCATTTCGCGTCCTTTGTCTGCTGGCTGTGTGATCTGCCGTTCTGGATGGGACACGCTGCATATCAGCTGCCCGTCATGACCATCAGTATCTATCTCTTCGGACTTATCTACAATGTGCTGTCCACGATGCTGATTATTGACGCAGTGGATGAGATCCGCTTCAAGGATTACGGATTCAAGGCTGTCCTGCTGATCTTCCTGCTGTTCTATTCCAACTTTGCTTACTGGGATATCTCCTTTGCCTTCTACGGCAATACGTTCCGTAACCTGTTCATCATGGTGATGATCCGGGTGATCATGATCTGGCTGGACAGCGGAGAGGACAGCTGGAAATACCTGATTCCGCTGATTCTGTCGGCAGGTCTGGCATGTTCCAGTTCCTACATGTTCATGGGATTTGCGGTATTGTACGCACTGGCGGCTTATCTGTTCCGGGTACGGAAGGAGAATGCGCTCAGCGATATGATGCTGAACATTCTGCCGATGGTCATCTATGCGCTGACATTCATCGTGCATACGCATCCAATACTGGCAGCAGCTGTGCTGATCCTCTATGTTGTTCTGCTTTTTCTTCGGGAGAAGGGGATCATACGCCGGATGATCGGTGCGCTGGACATGTTTCTGGAAGATCATGATACTGCGGTCTTCTTTGTCGGTGTTCCGTTGATCTTTGTTATCGGTTCGGCAGTGATCACCGTGCTGGGTAAACAGGTCCTTGTAACGTACGCGACGTATCTGGATGATTTCACGGGTATCGATATGACCCGGGATTTCCTGTTCATTCATTCGGACTGGCTGAATATCCTGCTGAACATCTGCCGGTGGGGCGGCTATTTCCTGCTGGTATTCCGCCGTGAGCGCTCTGGGGCGCAGCATTATCTGGCGGACCTCTGCATCCTGCTGATGATCTTCTTCCTGAATCCGCTCTGTATCGTCATGCTTGAGGCAACGATGACCGGACATGTGTTCTACCGGAATTTCCTGACGCTGTTCAACCCGCTGACAGAGGCGGTCTTCTTCGTGCTGGTCTACGAAAAGATCAGTACATCTGTTCCGGAAAGGGCCGGTTTGAAGGCGCTTCTCTGCATCGCTGTGATCCTGGGGAATGTCGGTTCCTATCTGCCTTCGCTGTACAAAGGCCAGTACTGGATCTATGTAAGGGACGGGAAGGAAGAGGATCCGTACTACAAAATGGAGATGGATGAGTACAATGCCCTGCAGGCATTGATCAGCCTGGACCGTGCCGACCCCAAAGAAGAACAGACTGTACTGCTGTCACACAGTCCTTCAACATTGACCTATCTGCCGGAAGCCTATCAGATCTTTACGCCGCGCAATGAATGGTTTGTCAGTGTTGATGAAGATTTCTTCGAGATTGCCCGCAGGCATTTCTCCTGGCGTGAAGAAGGACATCCGCAGTATGAAAAGACCTGTGATTATATCGAACAGTACGGTGTTGATTACATTGTTGTGCAGTACTGGGAGAATCCGGACTATGATGCGGCGACGGACGGCTGTTCGGTGACGATGTATGAAGGCAGCAAATTCAAGGTAAAGAAAGCAATGAAGCAGGATTGATCCTGCTTTTTCTTGAGGGTACAGGATGAAAACGATACTATGAAAGGGGTGATGATGGAATGAAAGTACTGAATTTCGGATCATTGAACATTGATCATGTCTACAATATGCCGCATTTTACGGAACCGAAGGAAACACAGTCCTCTTTGTCATATCTGCGCAATCTCGGAGGAAAGGGACTGAATCAGTCCATTGCGCTGGCAAAAGCCGGTGCGGAGGTCTATCATGCCGGCAGGATCGGTGCAGACGGTGAGATCTTCCGTACCTATCTTGAGGGTTACGGTGTCAATACGCGGTATCTGGTGACGAATCCGGAATCCGTTACGGGGCATGCGATCATCGAAACGAGCGACGGAGAAAACAGGATCATTCTGTACGGCGGTGCGAACCAGGAGATCGGTGAAGCGCAGATCGATGAAACACTGAAGGATTTCGGGCAGGGGGATATTCTGCTGGTGCAGAATGAGATCTCCGGCAGGGGATATCTGCTGGAACAGGCTCATGCAAAAGGCATGATGATCGTGTTCAATACAGCACCGATGAATGAAAAGGTATTCAGCTATCCGCTTTCCTGCGTTGATCTGTTTGTTGTCAATGAGGTGGAAGGCCGGGCGCTTGCAGGGTCAGCGCATACGGAACCGAACCGGATCATGGAGGATCTGATACAGAAGTATCCGGACAAGGAACTGATCCTGACAGCAGGTACAGACGGTGCCTGGTACTACGGAAAAGGAAAAACGGTCTACCAGCCGTCGTTTCCGGTGAAGACAGTGGATACGACAGCGGCGGGAGACACGTTTACAGGCTGTTATCTGGCGGTTCGTCTTGGGGGCGGACTCCCGGAGGAGGCGATGCGCCTTGCGGCTCTGGCGTCATCTATGACGGTGCAGAAGGCAGGCGCAGCCCAGTCCATCCCGACACTGGACCAGGTCAGGGAATATGAGAAAACAAAAAATCCGGCGTGAACCGGATTTTTAGTGGTCCCAGGCAGAATTGAACTGCCGACACCGGCATTTTCAGTGCCGTGCTCTACCTACTGAGCTACAGGACCGAATGGTTGCGAGGGAAGGATTTGAACCAACGACCTCCGGGTTATGGGCCCGACGAGCTACCAGACTGCTCTACCTCGCGATATGAACAACAGATGGCGGAGGAACAGGGATTCGAACCCTGGCGCCGGCGTAACCGACCTGCCGGTTTTCAAGACCGGTCCCTTCAACCGCTTGGGTATTCCTCCGTAATGGTGGACCCTGAAGGGCTCGAACCTTCAA
>JAFWJP010000026.1 GCA_017514645.1 Solobacterium sp.
CTCATGCGCATCCGGGAATTCCTGGATCATCCGCTGCGATGAATCTGTCATCCTGTGGTAGAATGGCAGGTATGAAAAACGATTTTGGAAACGGAAAGATCTGGAAGGTGGTACTGACACAGGCTGTGCCGTTATTGATGGCACAGTTGGTACACCTTCTTTATAACGTGGTGGACCGGATCTACATCGGGCATCTGCCGGGCATCGGTGCCATGGCTTTGACCGGGATCGGACTGGCGTTTCCCATTACGACGCTGGTGGCGGCGTTCACCAACCTGTTCGCGACCGGCGGTACACCGCTGTTCTCCATTGCCCTGGGACAGGGCAGGGAGGACAAGGCGGAGCGGGTGCTGGGACAGGTCACGGGCATGCTCGTGGTGACGTCGGTCATCCTGTTCTTCATCGGTTTCCTGTTCCGGAAACCGATCCTGTACCTCTTCGGCGCCAGCGATGCGTCGTTTGTCTACGCGGACGCGTACCTGGAGGTCTATCTCTGGGGCACCACCGCAGCGATGCTGTCGACGGGTCTCAACGGCTTCATCAACGCTTCGGGCTATCCGCGCACGGGGATGATGACGATCTTCATCGGTGCTCTGATCAACCTGATCCTGGACCCGGTGTTCATCTATGTATTTGATATGGGCGTGGTCGGTGCTGCCCTGGCAACGATCATCAGCCAGGCGATCTCATGCGTCTGGGCTTTGTTCTTCTTCCTCAAGAAGAGCGCACCCTACCGCATCCGCAGGGAATACCTGAAGCCTTCCTTCCCGCTGCTGAAGGAGATCGTACCGCTCGGTACGGCAGGCTTTGTCATGCAGGGCACCAATACCCTGGTGTCGATCCTCTGCAATGTCACGCTGCGTACGTACGGCGGAGATCTCTACGTCGGCATCATGACCGTCATCAACAGCGTACGTGAGATCGTTTCCCTGCCTTCCATGTGCATCACCCACGGTTCCCAGCCGGTCATGTCCTTCAACTACGGGGCGCAGAAGTACTCCCGCATCAAGGAATGTATCCGGTTCATTACCGTCACGGGACTCATCTATGCGGTTGCCGCATGGATCGTCGTCCTGCTCATCCCGCATGCCCTCATGGGCATCTTCACCAACGATACAACGATGATCACTGAAGGCGTCCATTCCCTGAAACTGTATTTCTTTGCCTTTGCGTTCATGGCATTCCAGATGGCCGGACAGTCAACGTTCACGGCACTGCGCTGTACGAAGCGGGCGATCTTCTTCTCCTTGTTCCGCAAGGTCCTGATCGTTGTACCGCTCACGATCCTGCTGCCGAGGATGGGCTTCGGCGCGGACGGTGTCTACATGGCGGAACCGGTATCCAATGTCGTGGGCGGTCTGGCCTGCGGACTGGGCATGTACCTGACTCTCTACCGCAGACTGCCGGAAGACGGACAGGAAGCGCATATTTAGGAGGATCTTTATGGAATTCAAGTGGTACCGATACAGCGACGACGGCCTGAAAGACGGCTTTGACATCCGGAATGAAGTGTTTGTAAAGGAGATCGGTTATCCCACGGATGTGGAGTTCGACGACACGGACAGGATCAGCGAACACGTTGTCCTGTACGTGGACGGGAAACCCGTGGCCAATGCCCGGCTGTTCCCGGAGGGGGATACCCTGCGCTTCGGCAGGCTCTGCACCTATGTCCAGGAACGCGGAAAAGGCTACGGCCGTGCCTGTGTGGAGGAATGCATCCGCAGGGCGAAGGAACGCGGCGCAAAGGAAATGATCCTCGGGGCAATGATCGAAAAGGTCCCGTTCTACGAGTCCCTTGGATTTACAGCATACGGGGATGTCTTCTTCGAAGAGGAATTCCCGCACCGGATGATGAAGATTACACTGAAGGGATAACATTTGACAGAAGACAGGAAAACAAAGGCACTAGACGTCATCGACCGGGAAGCGGAACGCTTCACGGCACTGAGTGACGCGATCTGGGATCATCCCGAGACCTGCTATACCGAGTTTGTTTCAGCGGATCTGCAGAAACAGACACTGCGGGAGCTCGGCTTTGAAGTCACGGAGAACCTGGCGGATATCCCCACTGCCTTCAGCGGAAGGTACGGCAAGGGACATCCCGTCATCGGGATCCTCGGGGAATTCGACGCGCTTTCGGGTCTCAGCCAGGAAGCGGGAAAAGCAGAACCTTCTCCCGTTCATCCCGGCGGAAACGGGCACGGCTGCGGGCACAACCTGCTCGGCACGGCGTCGATCGCCGCTGCCTATGCCGTCAAGGCGTATCTGGAGGAAACCGGTGCAGAAGGTACGGTGATCTACTTCGGCTGTCCGGCCGAGGAAGGCGGTGCCGGCAAGACCTTCATGGCCCGCGACGGTGTCTTTGATCCGCTGGACTGTGCACTGACCTGGCATCCGGGGGATTCCAATCACATCAATGCCGGATCCTCCCTGGCCAACATCGTGACCCGCTACCGCTTCCAGGGTGTTGCCTCCCATGCGGCCGCGGCTCCGCACTTCGGCAGAAGTGCCCTGGACGCTGTGACTTTGATGAATGTCGGCGTGCAGTTCCTGCGGGAGCACGTGATCCAGGAAGCGCGGATCCACTACGCTGTCACGGATACCGGCGGCGTATCGCCGAACGTAGTGCAGGCGCAGGCAGAAGCGCTGTACATGGTGCGCGCACCGCGGATCACGGAGGTCCGGGAGATCCAGGAACGGGTGGATGATATCGCAAAGGGCGCAGCGCTGATGAGCGGTACACAGCTGGAACAGATCTTCGTCAAGGCAACGTCCGACATCGTCCCGAATACAACGCTGCAGGAAGTTCTGCAGGAGAATATGGAAGAGATACCTCTGCCGGAATTCACGGAAGCGGAAATGAAACTTGCCCAGGAGATCCATGACTCCGTCACCATGAAGGGCGGCAGCCTGGAACACTATCTGGAGAAGATGGAAACCGGACGTGAAGCATATGAACAGTATCTCGGAAAGGCGTACTACGGCGGCTTCGTTCTGCCCCGTCTTACCGTTGAGGAACATGAACCGGGTTCGAGCGACGTCGGAGATGTCAGCTGGATCACGCCGACGGCGCAGTTCTACGCCGCAACCGAAGCCGCGGATACACCGGGACATTCCTGGCAGCTGACAGCCCAGGGAAAGAGCGGCTATGCGCACAAGATGGAACTGTTTGCCGCCAAGGTCATCGCCGGCGCAGCCATCGATCTGCTCAATGCTCCGGAGACGATCCGGAAAGCAAAGGAAGAGCTGGAACAGAGGCGCGGAAAGGAAGGGTACGTATGTCCGATCCCGAAGGGTGTACGTCCGGCAGGACTGAAGTGATGGACACGCAGAAGTCATACAAGGTATGGCTGGTTCTCTTCGGCCTGGTGCTCATCTATGCCGGCATGAGCGGCATTCTCTCGAATACGCTGGGTGTGTTCTTTACGGCGATCATCGAGGATCTGGATTTCCGGGCAGGGGATCTGTCCGTGTTCTACATGATCAAGTCCCTGGTTGCGGCAGCGTCGGTCGGATTTACGACGAAGATGTTCGTGGAGAAGGACGGAAAGAAGGTCATGTTCGTGCTGGAAGTGCTGATGATCGCTTCGTTCGCGGTCATGGCGCTGTTTCACAGCATGTGGCAGTGGTACCTTGCGGCCATCGTCTCCGGCATCGGCGGCAGCTGCTTCATCGTCGCTGTTCCGATCGTCATCAACAACTGGTTCGTGAAGAAGCGCGGTCTGGCCCTGGGTCTGACCATGTCCAGCTCCGGCATTGCCGGTGCTCTGATGAGTCCGGTCTTCTCCCGCTGGATCACCGCGATGGGCTGGCGGCAGACAGTGCTTCTGACTTCGCTCATCTGCACGGTGATCATCCTGATACCAACGCTGTTCCTCTTCTGGGTGAAGCCGGAGGATGCCGGTACAAAGGCCTACGGATATGAAGAAACACCGGAAACGGCAGAGACGCAGCGTCAGGAGATCCACCGGAACATCCCGGGCATCGTCTTCGTGATGATCACGGCGGCTGTGCTTCTGCCGGGCATCCTGGTGAACTTTACGGCCCAGATGCCGGTCTACGCCCTGTCTCTTGGCTATACGCTGGAGATCGGGGCGATGTTTACGTCCTGGTGCATGATCGGCAACGTGGCGGGCAAGCTGATCCTCGGCGTTCTCTCCGACCGGATCGGAATCTATAAAACCACGGAGATCTTCCTGGGCGCGGTGCTGCTGTCACTGGTACTGTTCCTGTTCATGCAGAGGTCGGTGATGATGCTCAATCTTGCGGCTGTGCTCTTCGGCGCGGAATACGCGATCTACGTCAATACGCAGCCCCTCGTCC
>JAFWJP010000259.1 GCA_017514645.1 Solobacterium sp.
AGCGTGGAAATGCCGGAAGTGACACAGTACAGCATCGGCGGATTCATCTTTGCGCCGGAGCCGGAAGTACCTGCCGGATACGCTGCCGTCAGGGATCATCTTTCCAGCAATTTCTATATCGGCAGGAAACCGACATCCGAACAGCGCGAGATCTTCGCCTACAACATTGAAGAAACCGCGATTGCCTACTGCCGCTATATCACTAAGGACGGTACGTTCAATGCCCTGAACAAGCACCTGTACCCCTATACGGAGTTCTACTACAACATCGTCGGATTCAATCCGCAGTGGTACAGTGCCCACGATTCCGCCGTATTCACCAACGTCAAGGTTTACGATATGCTCGCTCTGGGTGAAAACGCCTTTGTCGGCACGATCTCGTTTGATTATATTGTTTCGGCGGAAGATGCCGGCAGAACGGAGTCCAGCACCTATCAGCTGTTCTTCGTCAAGAATGCCTACGGCAACTGGCGCCTGATCAATCTGGCAATCGTCAGCAGTTCTTCGAACTGAAAAGGAAGATCAGTGATCTTCCTTTTTTCTCCCGTATCCCCAGAAGGTACCGTCATTACGGTAAACCGCTTCACAGGCTTCCCCGCAGCGTTCAAGACCGTCTGTTCCGTAATAGAGCATTTCATATCCTTCTGCCGTCTCCGGTACAACAACACTGCACGGCAGATCCGGCCGGAGTGCATGATCGTTGTCGCATCCTGCCGCTTCTTCTTCCTGCGGGATCACTTCCGGTTCCGGCGTTACATCGGTATGCATTTCTTCCCGGACATTGACCACGATACCGACCAGCGTTTCATTGTTGGAATAGTCTACTGCGCTGAGGACAGGATAGTACTCGCCCGGAGTATTATAGTCGATCTGTCCGAGCACCGTGACCGGTACCAGGCCGTCCACATCATCGTATCCTGTGATATAGGAAAAATCGATCTCGTTTCCGACCGTTGTATCAAATACATATTTGTTCAGGTTGATATAAGGACCTGTTGTATCACTGCCTGCCGGCGTACGGTCGGCAGTCGTACATCCGCTCAGCAATACAGCGGCGATGATCCATGCTTTGCGTCTCATATGCCTTCATTATAATTGGTTCCCGGAAGGAAGTGCATATTTATTTTTGACGGTGGACTTTTCCGTTCATTCGTGAAAAAATGACATTGTAAAAGGAGGCCTATTTTTCTCATGGCATTTATTGATGGAATCAAAGAAAAGGCAAAGAAAGATCTGAAAACGATCGTACTGCCTGAGTCCGAGGACGAAAGAACGATCCGCGCTGCGGCAAAGGTTCTCGAAGAAGGTACAGCGAAGCTCATCCTGATCGGTCCGGAGGACACGATCAAGGCGGATGCGGCGAAGTACGGTGTAGATGTTACCGGTGCAGCAATCGTCGATCCGGAGAACTGCGATAAGCTTGATACCTATGTAAATACGCTCTATGAACTGCGCAAGGCAAAGGGAATGACCCTGGAGAAGGCACGCGAGACACTGCTCGCTGACCGTACAACATTCGGTGTCATGCTGGTCAAGCTCGGTGAAGCCGACGGTCTGGTTTCAGGCGCCTGCCACTCCACAGCAAATACGCTCCGCCCTGCTCTGCAGATCCTGCGTACAGCTCCCGGCGCAAAGCTGGTTTCCGGCTTCTTCGTCATGGATGTTCCGAACTGCGAATTCGGCGACAACGGCACCTTCGTCTTCGCAGACTGCGGTCTGAACCAGGACCCGACATCCGAAGAACTGGCAGCCATCGCCAACGACAGTGCGAACAGCTTCAAGTCGCTGGTCGGCGGAGACGCCCGTGTCGCTTTCCTGTCCCATTCGTCCAAGGGCAGTGCAAAGCATGCGCTCGTTGACAAGGTAACCGCAGCGGTTGCCTGCGCGCATGAAACCTATCCGGATCTGGTCTGTGATGGTGAACTGCAGCTCGATGCAGCAATCGTACCATCCGTCGCAGCGAGCAAGGCTCCGGGTTCCCCGGTTGCCGGCAAGGCAAACGTCCTGATCTTCCCGAACCTTGACGCAGGCAATATCGGCTACAAGCTGGTACAGCGTCTGGCAAAGGCAGAAGCTTACGGACCGATGCTGCAGGGTATCGCGAAGCCGGTCAATGACCTGTCCAGAGGATGCTCCTGGGAAGACATCGTCGGCGTTGTCGCCATCACTGCTGTCCAGGCACAGAACGCTTAGTTTCCATCTTAAAACCCGGTTCAGGAACCGGGTTTTTTAATCTTTCTGAGGAATCAGACCTTCGTTCAGTGAATGATACTGTGTACGTTTTCTGCCGAGCAGGAAGGTCCCGGTCACGGTGACCGTGAATTCCTTTCTGCCCCTTTCATCATTGCCCTGGCGGAAATAAGCCCTTCCTTCAACCAGAACACGATCTCCGGCACTGAGTTCATAGACAGCGTCTGCGCGCCAGTCACGGGCAGTGAACCCGATCACGGATTCAGAGCCTTCCGGACCGCTGAAATACGATGATACATAGCTGTTTGTCTCATCCAGAAGCGTCTTGATCTTACGGTCGCAGTTGACCAGCGTCAGCTTCCCGAACGCTCTGCGGCTGTCCTTGTTCGGACCGAGATCGGTCCGCAGACGGGGCTCTCCCCCTTCTTCAATCGTTC
>JAFWJP010000260.1 GCA_017514645.1 Solobacterium sp.
CGTTCCATCAGTTCCTTTGCGTACAGAACATGTGTGCTGGCAGCAGGCATAGAGATTCCTCCTAATGTACAGATACAGCCCGAAGGCCTTTGCGTGCGGCAAATGTGCCGAATTCCAGGCTTGCACAGTACTTGTCGGCTATCGTTACGATGAGTCCTTCCGGGGTTGCCGGTCTGTGAGGGGATCCGGGCCACATGTGATTGACGATGCAGTCGATCATGATCGCATCCGGATCAAAGAATTTCAGAGCATTGGAAAGGGCAGCCCGGGGATGGACTTCCGCATGGGATCCGGGGAAGGGCTGTTCTTTATGGTGATCGTAAAGATAGAAGTCATGCAGCATCGCTCCGCGGGCAGCGGAGCGGTAGTTGAGACCTCTGTTCCTGCACCAGAGAAACGTATACCAGGCAACATTCAGGCAATGCTGGTACCGTGTTGTTCCGTAATGGTGGCGGAACTGTTTCAGCTGCTGGTATTCCGGCAGCGCCGTGATATCACAGACTGTTTCCAGGAATTCCATGGCAACTGCATCATCCGCGTCACGGAAGGTTTGTTTTGTACCGAGAATATAGGTCATTCCGGTCCTTTCAGTAAAAGAGATAGCTGCCGACACGGATCTCTGTTGATCCGCACTCAACAGCGATATCATAGTCATCGCTCATACCCATGGAGAGGATATGAAACTGTTCTCCAAAGGTATTCCGGAGTTTTTCAAAGAGTTCCCGGCCATGGGTAAAGACACGGCGGATCTCTTCTCTGTCATCGGTATGAGGTCCCATGGCCATCATACCCTCCAGGCGGATGTTCGGAAGCTTCATGACTTCTTCAATGAAAGTCAGGGCATCTTCTTCGGCCAGACCGGTCTTGTTTTCGTCCTGTACGGCAAGGTGGAATTCCGCAAGACAGGGCATGATCCTGCCGATCTTTGCGCATTCCTTGTCGATGACCCGGGCGAGCGCGAGGTTGTCCAGAGATTCAACCATGGAAACATAGGGTGCAATGGATTTCACCTTGTTTCTCTGAAGATGACCGATGAAATGCCACTGAATATCGGAAGGAAGATCCTTTTTGGCAAGAATCTCCTGGGCGTGGTTTTCTCCGAAGGCGCGCTGTCCCAGATCGTAATAGGCCATAATCTCCTCCTTGGAGCGCATCTTGGAAACCACGAGCAATTCGGCAGTACTGCCGGCTGTGCGTTTTACCTGTTCATAATGTTCAATCGGAATCAATGTCATGGGAAGATTATAGCACGGTAACATGCTATAATAAACGATATGGACAAGAAAGAAACACGGGAGAACATCACCAGGATCCTGATCCTTCTGGCAACTGTGCTGGCTGTTGTGAGCCTGTCACTGAACCTTCTGACCATCTGGCTGGAACAGAAGAATCATCCGCAGGGAAGGCAGGATTCCTATCAGGAAACTTCGATTGCGGTGAATATCATGGTGACCGGACAGGTCGACTATGTCAGCGACGGGATGGAAACGGATATTTCACTGCTGGTGGAAAGTGTTCCGAATTATGACTACGCAGTACTCAAGCAGAGAACGCTTGTACCTTCCGAAGGAGATACGGCAGCGGCGGATGCTTTGGCCTGGGTCGGTTTTGACGCGGTATGTCTGGCGGATGAACACGCTCTGGATCTCGGCAAGGAAGGGGTAGAGGCATCCATCAATTACTGGACGGAAAAGAAACTGATGTGTGCCGGTACGAACCTGTCAACGGATCAGCAGAACCTGATCCGTCCCGCAGATCTCGGAGGAATCACCGTGGTGACGCTGTCCTTTACAGAGGCACTGAATGAACCGCTGCCGGAAGCTGCACACTATCTGGTAAATCTCTATGATCCCCAGAAGAGTCCTGAAATTGTCCGGGCTGCCGCGGAACAGGCAGATGTTGTCATCGTGTCGATCGACTGGTGGCAGGAATACGGTGAAGTGACGGACCAGCAGAAGGAGACTGCGAAGACACTGGCGGATGCCGGAGCTTCCATCATCGTAGGAAGTGCCGGTCCCAATGTACTGCCGGTATGCTGGATCGATGATACGCTGGTGTTCTACGGGACGGGAAATCTCATGAGTGATGATCTGAATGCTGTAGGACTGCTCGGTGCAGTGACCGTATCCAAATCAACGCTGAATGACCGGACCCGGGTGGAACTGACCAATCCGAGAGTGGAAGTTGTCTGCAGCATGCGGCGGTCGGGAAAGTTCAATGTTCTGGCAATGACGGATGTGGACAATCCGCTGTACCGGAAACGATATGAGGAAGTTGCGGAGGTGCTGCACAGCATGGATGATTCGATCCGGCTGGGCGGACTGCGCTGATATGAAGAGGGATGGAAATGGATCGGAGTAAAGTTATTGTACGTACCAGTATCATCGGGATTCTGGCAAATATTGTTCTGGCAGTCTTCAAGGCGGTTGTCGGAATTCTTGCGCATTCGATCGCGGTTGTGATGGATGCCGTCAACAATCTGAGTGATGCACTGTCTTCCGTGATTACGATCATCGGCACCAGGCTGGCGGAAAAACCTGCAAGCCGGGAACATCCGTTCGGACACGGAAGGGTGGAATACATGAGCGCAATGGTGATCTCGGTTCTGGTCATCTATGCCGGTGTGACATCACTGGTGGAATCCATCAAGAAGATCGTATCACCGGAAGTGCCGGACTACAGTACGGTATCCCTGATCGTTGTCGGGGCAGCGGTTCTCGTAAAGGTGCTTCTGGGACGGTACGTTAAGTCGGTAGGTGAAAAGGTCAACAGCGATTCGCTGGTCAACAGTGGTTCGGATGCCCTGAACGATGCGGTTATTTCTGCTTCGACGCTGGCTGCGGCCCTGATCTATCTCTTCACGCATGTTTCCCTGGAAGCGTATCTGGCAACGATCATCTCGGTTCTGATCATCAAGAGCGGTATTGAGATGCTGATGGGGACGATCAGCCGGATCCTCGGAGAAGGCATCGACGCGGAAATGTCCCGGAGTATCAAGAAAACGGTCTGCACGGTTCCGGGTGTTCTTGGTGCCTATGATCTTCTGCTTCATGATTACGGACCGGACCGCTACGTCGGAAGCGTTCATGTCAGTGTCCCGGATACGGTGACAGCGGATCAGCTGGACAGGATCACGCGGGAAGTGACGGATGCAGTAGCGAAGGAACACGGTGTCATCCTTGCGGCGGTCGGCTTCTATGCGCAGAATACCAAGCAGAATGAAGCCGCGGATGCATTCTCCCGGATCAGGGAGATCGTTACCGGAAAACAGTATGTACTGGCAATGCACGGTTTCTACTATGACGGGGAAAAGAAGCAGATCCAGTTCGATGTGGTCATTGATTACGCACTGGCGGATCCGTCTCCTCTGCATGCAGAGATCGTTGAGGAGATCCGGCAGGCGTATCCGGGATTTGATGTCAGGATAGGCATCGACCGGGATACCGGAAACGAATAGAATACATGCGTCATTGCGGCAGCGCAGTGACGCTTTTCAAAGGAGAGGAAACATTGTAATATGCGGATGATGGAAACGATCATAGTACTGGCAAACGATCCCGGCAGTTCGGAGAAACTGTACGAAGCAGGGTGTGATGACGTAGTCATCGCCTGCCGGAACCATTCTTTGTCTGCAGTTCACAGATCCTCTGTCCTGCCGCAGAACAGCAGTGTCCTGCTGAACGGATACTTCTTTGAAGAGGATATGGAAGAACTGCGCCGGATCATGACAGAGCTGCAGAACAGCACCGGCATGATCTATTTTGCCGATCCTGCAGTCATCGCAGAGGCGGAAAAACGCGGTATGACAGAGCGTCTGGTATATAAACCGGATACACTGGCTGTCAGTGTTCCTGATGTCCTGTGGTGGATGAAACGGGGGATCCGGTCAGTTCTGATCTCTCCGCTGGTTACTCTGGAAGAACTGACAGAGATCGGAGAACAGTGTGAAAACTGCGAAGCGATGGTCCACGGTCATCTTCTGATGAGTGCTTCACGCCGCCCGCTGCTGAGCAGCAGAGGTCTTGCGTGTGATAAACGGGATTATTCCCTGCAGGAGGAGACCCGCACGGAACGTTATCCTGTGTATGAAGGAAAAGAGGGCACATTGATCTATACGGATTATATTCTCTGCTCATTCCGTGAGATCTGTGCTCTGAAGAAACACGGGATCCACCGGTATTTCATCGATGGTTCCTTCCTGGAACAGGAGGAACTTTGCGATATTATCCGTTCTTACCGGGCTGTGCTGGACGGTGCTGATCCGGAGATGATCATCCGGGAGTTTACAGAAAAATACCCGGGGGAACCTCTTTCCTCCGGATACTATGAGGAGAAAACGATCAAATGAGAAGACCTGAACTGCTTGCCCCGGCGGGCGATCTGGAGCGCTGCAGGACAGCGATCCTCTATGGTGCTGATACGGTGTATCTGGGAGGAAAGCAGTTTTCGCTGCGTTCCCGGGCTTCCAATTTCACCATGGATGACATCCGCGAAGCCTGCTCGTTCGCTTCGGAACACGGAGCGCATATCCATGTGACGGTCAATATGATCCCGCACAACGAGGATTTTGAAGGTCTGGCAGACTATCTGGTGCAACTGCAGGATGCGGGTGTCAGTACGGTGATTGCCGCTTCTCCGGCAGTCATGGCCATGGTCAGGGAATATGCACCGGCAATGGAAGTCCACTGCAGCACGCAGATGTCGATTACGAATGCGGCAGCGGCGGATTATCTGGCGAAGACACTGGGAATCAATCGTGTCGTGCTTGCCCGGGAATGTACCATGGAGGATGTCCGCAGGATTACGGCTTCCTGCAGCGTTGACACCGAAGCATTCATCCACGGCGGCATGTGTGTCAATTACTCCGGCCGCTGTACCCTCAGCAACCGTATGACTCTCCGGGATGCCAACCGCGGCGGCTGTGCCCAGTCCTGCCGCTGGCGTTACCGGGTATTTGAAGGTGACAGGGAAACCGGGGAAGGTCCCTGGTTTACCATGGGTTCCCGGGATCTTTGTGCAGCACGGGAAATTGCGGATCTGATGGAAGCCGGTGTTGCGTCATTCAAGATCGAAGGGCGTATGAAGACCGAATACTATGTCGCGTCCATCGTGTCCGGTTACCGGCACCTGATCGATGACATTCTGGAAAACGGCGGAGCGCTGAGCGAAGAGAAGCTGCTGGCCCATGAAGCAGAGATCATGAAGGGGGAGAACCGGGAAGTCTGTCCGGGGTTCTACAGTGGTATTCCCGGAAGTGAATCCCTGATTGAACATCCTGACGGGGAAGCCTCGCTGAATCATCGTTTTCTCGGCAAGGTGGAGACGTTCCGGAACGGTCACCCGGTTCTGCTGACAAGGAATCCGTTTTCGGTCGGTGATCGGGTCGAAGTCATGAGCCCGGGAAAGAGGAACAGGTTTTTCACCATTGAGGAAATGCGTGATGAAGAGGGAAGATATCTTGAACGCAGCAGAACACCGATGCGTTTGATCGAGATTCCGGTGCCTTTTGAAGTAAATGCCGGTGATATGATGCGGAGGGATCTATGATTCTGGAAGGTGATGTCAGTGTCAAAGCAGCGCTGCTGGGGAAAAAGCGGCGTGTAAACAAAGTGTACCTGGATGTACGCAGAAAGGACCGCAATGCCGGCTTCATCCTGCGTACATGTGCAGAAGCGGGCGTGGAAACCATGCGCATCAGCCGTGAAGAGATCGACCGGATGGCTTCCGGCAGGACTCACGGCGGACTGATCGCTGATGCGGATGCCAGACTCTATGACGATCTGTCAATGTGTACGGGTACGGATGTTCCGTTCGTTGTCTTCCTGGAGGGGGTGGAGGATCCGTTCAATCTGGGATACATCATGCGGACGCTGTACAGTGCCGGGTGTTCCGGTCTGATCCTGAAGCGGAGGAACTGGGAAAACGCGGAGCCGGTGATCGTCCGTTCAAGCGCCGGTGCTTCGGAATACCTGACCACGGTTCTTTCCGATGATCCGGTCAGCGATCTGCAATCGCTGAAACAGAAGGGACTGCGGTGCTATGCAGCAATGCGGAAGGATGCGGTACCGTATTATGAAGAGGACTATGCCGGACCGATGATCCTGATGATCGGCGGCGAAATGCGCGGGCTCTCTTCTTCAGTTCTGGCTCTCAGCGACCGGAATATCTATATTCCGTATATGAATGATTTCCGCAATGCGCTGAATGCAGCAGGAGCTGCCAGTGCGCTTGCGTTTGAGGTGGTGCGTCAGCGGATGTACCGGGGTGAGTAATGGAGACGATCAATTCACTGCAGAATAAAAAAGTGAAGGAATGGGCTTCACTGCAGCAGAAGAAATACCGTGACCGGACCGGCCGGTATCTTGTGGAAGGGAAACACCTGATCGAAGAAGCGCTGGGTGCCGGCTGCGTTGAAACGATCCTGTACTGTGCGGATCAGCCGTTTGCCTTTCAGCATACCGTGTGCGTGACAGAAGCGATCATGCGCAAACTCAGTGTAAATCCGTCCGGGGCAAAATACATTGCGGTGTGTCATACACCGGTCTTCCTTCCGAAGGAAGAGAACAGGGTCATTCTTCTGGACGGTGTACAGGATCCGGGAAACCTGGGAACGATCGTCCGGACGGCGGTATCCTTTGGTTTTGACCGTATCTGCTGTTCCAATGAATGCGCCGATCTTTACAACGAAAAGACCATCCGTTCAACACAGGGCGCGCTGTTCCGGATACCGGTAGAGCGCGGGTCCCTGGAAGAAACGATCAGGAACCTGAAAGCAGACGGTTTTACCGTTGTCGGTACCGCACTGCGGGATTCCGTTGCGTTTTCGGATCTGCCGGAAGACGGCAGGTATGCGTTTGTACTCGGCAATGAGGGAAACGGGATCACGGAACCGGTCCTGGAACTCTGTGATCGTAAAGTCAGGATTGAGATGGATGGGTTTGAGTCCCTGAATGTAGCGGTAGCCGGGGGAATCGTCATGTACCGGTTCCGGAGGAAGGCATGATCCATCTTCTGATGTGCGGCACCAACTACGATGGAATCTGGGCTGCAGATACGCTGTCCGGAATTCTGCACAGGGATATGCTGGTGGGAATCCTGCCGCTGTCAGATGATTCCGGCTATCTTTCAGATGCGCTGGAATGGAAGGACCGTTTCCGGGAAGACGGTGTTTTTTCCTATGATCTGCGAAGACCTCTGCATAGTTACGGGATCGCGGAAAAAAACATCCGGATCCTGGATCATTATCATCTGGAACACTGGGACCCGGATTTCTATGATGTGATCATGCTGGTGGGAGAGGATCCTGCTGCGTGTATGGAACGGCTGGAAGATCTCGGTCTGATGGAATCGCTGCAGCGTTACCGGGGGATTCTTGCCGGTCTCAGTGCCGGCGCTCAGGTTCAGTGCAGCCGGTTCTGCGGATGGAATGAGGATGGTTACGCCGTGGAAGGATCCGGTCTTGGTCTTCTGCAGAACGTAATGCTGGATATGCATTATATCCCGGATGAAGAGCATACTGCGCTGCTCATCCGGATGCTGGAAACACAGGATGCTCCGGTGATCTGCGTGCCGGAGGAAGGCGGTGTTCTGGTGGAAGAAGGCAGATATCTGCTGTTCGGTGATGCGTTTGTCCTGACAGACCGTGATCTTGACCGTCTGTATGAACGTTATTCGTATCTGACGGCTGGTTAACCCCAGTACCAGTCAGGCATCCATTCCAGGAAGTGCAGCCAGTGCTCTGAAGAGGGGAAACCGCACAGTACCGGCAGAAACAACACAAACAGAATGCATGCCGCAGCTGCAGTATATTTTCCGGTTTTCGGATGTTTGCTGAACACCCAGGCCAATGCCATGCAGAGGAAGACGGAAGCCGGATAATAATGATAGGAAAAGGTAGTTCTGGAGACCAGTACCCAGGGAAGAAGCGCTGACCAGTAACCCACAGCGATCAATCCCGGAATCCGGTCTTTTTTCATGATCGCCTGAATGGTACAGATCAGGACACAGACCAGACCGCCGACAGCAACCACAGGGTTGTTGAAGCAGGCAATGGTCCGCATCAGTCCGGTCCGTTCATGACCAACGTAATACCAGACCGGCCGCAGATCAAGAAGCCACTCGTACCAGTGCGACTGATACGGATGATCCGAAGTGAGCGTTGAATGATAGTGATAGGAATAGCGGATCTGTTCCAGCACATTCCGTACCGACCACCCGTCCGTAAAGGCAGGTGTCGGGAGGTAGGACACAAAATAGATCGTGAGCGGGATGATAATGTAGCAGAGAACACAGAACGGAATGATCTGTCTGTAAAGTACCCGGAACGCGGATCTGTCCATAGAACGGAAGTCTCTGTACATGGTACTGAAGAAGATGATTGCCAGACCAACTGCGCTGTAACATCCTGTCCACTTGACGGCGATTGCCAGGCCGGTGAATATGCCGGAGAGCAGCAGGTTTTTCCTCAGGGCTCCGATATCGTCAGCGGTATGGTCGACGCAGACGTAGCGGATCATGTACAGGTACATGCAGAGAATGAACAGTACACTGAACGGTTCCAGCGTGCCGATCCTGGATGTTGTCATGTGCATGAATTCCACTGCCAGGAAGAACGTACCCAGAACGGCATGATCCTTGTTCTGAAGCAGCGTACAGAGGATCCGGTACATAACCCAGATCATCAGAACACCGCATACAGCACCCGGAAAACGCCAGGCAAAGGGATTCATGCCGAATACCCGGATAGAAGCCGCAATGATCCCGGTTCCCACAAGTGGATGAACATGACTGTACATGCGCTGCTTCGCCTGGATCTCCCAGGCGTTCCGTACATGATAGACTTCATCAAAGAAGCTTTCATTCATGTAGGAAGGGTCGGTGGACAGGGTATCCTGCTCATCGATCAGCAGAGTCCCGGGATAGGCGGAATCTGCATAGGGATCAAGGTTGATGCTGAGCGGCAGAAAACGGTTCTGCCCGGACGCTTTAACACCGATCTCACTGATGGTGGAAAGCGGGTCTGTACAATAGACCATCAGATAACGGTAATTCCAGTCACCGTTCAGAATACTGTACCGGTAAATCCGGGTCTCCTCATCCAGCTGCCCGATCTCCTCCCAGTCTGAACTGCCGTTGGAGCCATAGAGATAGATCCCGCGGAATCCCATCTGATAATCACTGTCCAGCGCGTTGTTGTCGCCTTCACCGTAAATTGCGTAGATACTATCGAAATGCGTATCCTGATCAAGTGAAAGTACGACATACTGATCACCGGCGGAAGGCTGC
>JAFWJP010000261.1 GCA_017514645.1 Solobacterium sp.
AGGTCTTTGATGGAAAGAAGGAACAGATCCATGCGGTCAACGATGTCAGTCTGACGATCCCCGATGGTGAGATCTTCGGCATCATCGGCTATTCCGGTGCCGGTAAAAGTACACTGGTGCGGATCATCAATCAGCTGGAGGAACAGAGTGCCGGAGATGTGATCATCGATGGCCGGAACATGCGGACCCTGAACAGAAGGGAACTGAACGAACAGAGACAGAAGATCGGCATGATCTTCCAGCACTTCAACCTTCTTTGGTCAAGCACCGTTGCGGGCAATATCGAACTTCCCCTGGAACTGGCGGGAATCCCGAAGGAACAGCGGCAGGAAAAGGTAAAGCGTCTGGTGCATCTGGTCGGTCTGGACGGGAGGGAAAATGCATACCCTTCCGAGCTCTCGGGCGGTCAGAAACAGCGGGTGGGCATTGCCCGGGCACTGGCCAATGACCCGAAGATCCTGCTGAGCGACGAAGCGACCAGCGCGCTGGATCCCGACACCACGGAACAGATTCTGGAACTGCTGAGGCGCATCAACAGGGAAATGGGCATCACCATCGTCATGATCACCCATCAGATGGAAGTCGTACAGAAGATCTGTACCCGCATGGCGGTGATGAGTGAGGGCCGGATCGTTGAAGAAGGCAATGTCAAGGATCTTTTTGAACATCCGGTGCATGAAGTCACCAGGCGCTTTGTCCACAACGTCAATGAAAGTGAAACGATCGAAGAACTGCGGATGGAACTGCTGAAGCAGTACCCGGGAAGCCACTTCCTGCGCTGTACGTTTACAACGAACAATGTCGATGAAGCAATCATCGCTTCAGCGATCCGTTCCGTGGACTTCCCGGTCTCCATTGTGGACTCCCGGATCATGCAGTCATCGGATCATTCCTACGGAGTGACCTATCTGCATCTGTATCACGGAAACGATGAACAGTACAACCGCTTCGTGACCGTGCTGGTCGACCATGCGGTGAAAGTTGAGGTGCTCTAGGTATGGCAACGAGAGATCTGAATCTGGATCAGCTGCTGACAGCAATCAAGGAAACGGTCTTCATGACGCTGGTATCGGTGTTCTTCGCCTGTATCATCGGTCTGGTGATCGGTATCCTGCTCTTCTGCACCTCAAGCAACGGGCTCTTCCGGAACCGTATCATCAACAAGATCATGGATGTTGTGGTCAATGTCCTGCGGGCGATCCCGTTTATCATCCTGCTCATCCTGGTCATTCCTCTGACCAAGCTGCTGGTCGGCTCGAGCCTGGGTGCCAAGGCAGCCCTGCCGTCCCTGACACTCGCTGCAGCACCGTTCTACGCCCGGCTGTGCATGATCGCCTTTACGGAAGTGGACAAGGGAACGATCGAAGCCAGCAAATCCATGGGCGCAACCAACCTGCAGATCATCACCAAGGTTCTGATACCGGAAGCACTGCCGGCCCTGATCTCCGGCATTACCGTAACAGCAGTTTCCCTGGTGTCCTATACCGCCATGGCCGGCGCCATCGGTGCAGGAGGTCTCGGCAACCTCGCCTATATGTACGGCTTCGCACGCCGCAACAATGCCGTATTGTATACATCCACCGTGATCATCGTCCTGTTCGTCTTCGCACTGCAGCGGGCCGGTGACTTCATCGTACAGAAAACAGATAAAAGATAAGGAGAAAAAGAAAATGAAAAAGACACTCAAAACAATCGCTGCACTCGCTCTTGCACTGTCCGTCACTGCCTGCAGTTCCGGAGAACCGGAAACAGCGGACACCGGCGACGCACCCGAAGTACTCAAGATCGTCGCAACAGCCAACCCGCATGCGGAAATCCTGGAATTCGCCAAGCCGATCCTCCTGGAAGAGTACAATGTAGAGCTTGATATCATCATCACGGACAACTACTATGTTCCGAACAAGTCCGTCAATGACGGTGACGCGGATGCCAACTACTTCCAGCACATTCCGTTCTTCGATGGTGAAAAGTCGGAAAACGGCTATGCGATCGCCAATGCCGGCGGTGTGCACATTGAACCGTTCGGCATCTATTCCAAGGACTATACCGATCCGGCAGATGTGCCCGACGGAGCAGAAGTCATCATTTCCAACTCTGTAGCGGACAACGGCCGTGTACTGGCGATCCTGGCATCTGCCGGTCTGGTGAATCTTCCGGCTGATGCGGATGTCCTGTCCATTACCATTGCGGATATTGACAATGCGGATAACAACCCGAAGGGTCTGAAGTTCACGGAAGTCAACCCTGAGCTGCTGACGACCGTATTCGAGAACGGTGAAGGTGATCTGGTTGCCATCAACGGCAACTATGCGATCCAGGCAGGCCTGAATCCGGTCAATGATTCTCTGATCCTCGAAGTTGCGGACGAAAACAACCCTTACGTGAACATCGTTGCCTGCCGCGAAGGTGAAGAGAACGATCCGCGGATCCAGGCATTGATCGATGTTCTTCAGGGTGATGCGGTCAGAAACTTCATCCGGGAGAACTGGTCTGACGGTTCCGTCATTCCCGCAGAATAAACACGATCCGGTCCTGATGGACCGGATTTTTAGTATAATGGGCGCAGGAGGTGTTTTATGACAGAAGTAAAACCCGGAAACATCTACATTCCGTTTGAAGAAAGAACCGGAGAGAAGTCGGTTGTCTATTTCACCAGAGATCTCTCGGAAGCCGGTCTGGAAAAGATCTATCAGCGGGTCTGCGGCAATCTGAAGGGGAAGATCGCCGTCAAGCTTCATACCGGAGAACCCAAGGGACCGAATATTGTTCCGCCGGAATGGGTGAAGAACCTGATGGAGAAGGAACTCCCGGACGCAACGATCATCGAAACAAATACGTACTACAAAGGTGACCGCTATACAACGGAACAGCACCGGAAGACCATTGAGATCAACGGCTGGACGTTCTGCCCGGTGGACATTACGGATGAAGAAGGTACCACGACTCTGCCGGTCAAAGGCGGAAAATGGTTCACCGAGATGTATGTAGGCAGTCACCTGCCGGCATACGACTCGATGCTGACATTGACGCATTTCAAGGGACACACCATGGGCGGTTTCGGCGGTTCCAACAAGAACATCGGCATCGGCTGTGCGGACGGACGCATCGGCAAGAAGATGATCCATACGTATGAAGGTTCCGATAACATGTGGAGCATCGCCGAAGAGGAGCTGATGGAGCGCATTGCTGAGTCCACCAAGGCAACGATCGATCATTTCGGGAAGCAGGTTTCCTATATCAACGTCATGCGCAATATGTCGGAAGACTGTGACTGCGCGGGCGTGAACGCAGCACCGGTCGTAACGCCGGATGTCGGTATTCTGGCTTCGCTGGATATCCTGGCCGTGGATCAGGCATGTGTCGATATCATCTGGGCACTGCCGCAGAACGGCGGACATGCCCTGAAGGAACGCATCACCTCCAGGCACGGACTGCGCCAGCTGACCTATATGAAGGAACTGGGCATGGGAAACGACCGGTATACACTGATCGACATCGATCATGATGATCAGGAGATCACGGCGGAGGATGCCGGAGAAGGCATTGCGCCCGAGTGGCGGCCGGACCGCTTCAACCGTTTCCTGAAGGACCGTGGATAGGATATGAAGCGATATCTCGTTCCGCTGCTGGCTTTGTTTCTGGCAGGCTGCAGCGGCTCTGCAGGAACGGAAAACATCCCGGATACAGAAACGGTCTGTACAGAACTCAGTGCACTCTATGACGGTGAAATCGTCCGCCAGGAAAAGGATGATATCTGCATCTTCCTGAATCTTGAGGAAGATATGGTCGCGGAAGCTGCCGGAGGCTGGCTGGAAGGTGCACCGGAACAGTTCTTCTACTATGTGCAGTGCACCGATGAAAAGGCAGCCATGGACGTGAAGGAAGCGATGGATCACTATCTCACGCTCATGACGGACAGTGCAGCGCTGTACTCACCGGAACAGCTGGAACTGATCTCCAACGGATATACTGCCGTGAAGGGAACCGCTGCCGTTGTCGCTGTCTGCGAGGACGCAGACAGGATCCGGCTGAAGATCACGGAACTGTTCGGAAATTAAGATGATACTTCGGTATCATCTTTTTTGTACACCGTGCTAACATTAAGATAGAAAACCACTGGAGGAAACTATGATCGATAAAGGATATTTCGGTGACAACTGCAGCGCCATTGTCATCGGTAAAAACGCGACCGTGACCGGCCATGTCCTTCTGGCGCACGGGGAAGATGACCCCAGATGTTTTGTGCAGTCCCATCTGGTACCGCACATGACCCACAAGGAAGGGGAAGTCATCACATTTGAAGACGGAAAGGCTGTGATTCCCCAGCTTCCGGAAACGCTTGGTTTCTACTGGAGTGAATACCGGATGCCGGGCGGCGGAGAACCGTTTGCGGATATGTTCTACAATGAATGCGGTGTTGCGGTCGTTTCCAACGCCATGGGCGGTTCAAAGATTCCGGAAGGGGCGGATCCCATGGACCTGTGCGGAATCGGCTACGGCATGCGCAGACTGATTGCCGAACGCTCGCACAGTGCAAGGCATGCTGTACAGGTCATCGCGGAACTGATGGAGAAGTACGGATACCGCAGTTCCAGGTGCTATACGATCGCCGACAAGGATGAAGCCTGGAGCGTTCAGCTGACCACCGGCCATCAGTTTGCCGCAAGACGGATTCAGGACGATGAAGTCTACTATACTCCGAACTGGTATACGATCCATCAGCTGGAGTTCGGCAATGACAATGTGAACATCTATTCACCGGATGTTGTGAAGTATGCCATGGACAATGGCTGGTATACGCCGGCAAAGGAAGGCGACTACAGCGACTTTGACTTTGCCAAGGTCTACGAAGGCTCCGAGTGGAACCACATCTCCAACCGTCTGAGAAGCGATCTTGCCTGGAAGAACCTCCTTGGCAGGGATCCGCTTCCGCACCAGACATTCAGTGCCAAAGCGGAGAAGAAGTATTCTCCGGAAGATCTGAAGAAGATCCTGCGGCTGCACTATGACGGCTGGGAGGAAGACCTCAAGGATGATCCGAAGATGAGCCCGCACCGTTACGGCATCTGCCGGGATACGACCGTTGAATCCGATGTCTTTGACTTCGATGATCTGCCGGAACTGACCGTCATCTACCGGGCATTCCCGCGTCCCTGCATCTCTCCGTATACCCCCTGGTTCGGCGGAATGCTGAAGGTGCCGGAAGGCTACGAATG
>JAFWJP010000262.1 GCA_017514645.1 Solobacterium sp.
AACTGGGTGTCTATACCATTGAGCATGCCACGTATCTGAGCGAGGAAACGGCGGACTATATCAATGCGAAGGAGAACTGCTACATCGTACCGACGCTGGCCGCAATGTATGTCAGTCAGGAAGATCCCAAAGAGCGGGCATTCTGGCTGGCCAGGCTTACACCGATGCTGGAAGCCACGGCGAAGACGCTGGGCTATGCCTACCGCGGCAATCCGAAGATGGGCTTCGGCACCGACAGTGCCGGAATCTCCAAGCAGTACCGTTACGGTGTGGAGTTTCAGTTCCGCAAGGACTACTGCGGCATGAAGGATGAGGATATCCTGCTGCAGGCAACCCGTTACAGTGCCGAGATCATGGGCATTGATGGAAGAGTCGGTACCATCAAGGAGGGTCTGAACGCAGATCTCGTTCTGATTGACGGAAGACCGGATGAAGATATTTCCTGCATGTACCATGCCCCGGCAAAGGTCTGGAAGAACGGCAGGCTTGCAGCGGACAATGAATGCTGAGGCAGCGGATATGAACCTGAAACAGTACGATGATCTCTGCGTACGTGTAACGCTGATCGACGGTGAATATGCCGAAGGCGCATGCATGTACAACAGTGATGAATACAATTTCCACGAATACGGCCGGGATGAGGAATCCCTGCAGATCGCCAGCTTTCAGTTCTATATGAGTGATATTGCCAAGGTCGAGATCATCACGGAAGAGAATCCGTACCGCCGGCCGTATGACATGATCCAGGAACTGTCCATGGAAGACGGTCCGGACTACTTCCAGGATCTGCTGGAGAGTGAGGATGAACGCAATGTCAAGCGTGCACTGGCATACCTGGAAGACCACATGACAAGGCCGGAGTTTCCGTATCGGAAGGAAATGCGGGAACTGCTGAAAACACTCATCCGTTATACGGAAGATACGGAAGTCAGGACAAGAGCAGAGCAGCTGCTCGCGGAAACGGAAGAACAGTGACCGGTACACAAAAACCAGGATCTATACCGGTCCTGGTTTTCTGATGTTCTTCTACTGTCCGTTCAGGATATCTTCGATGACATTCTCTGCCTGCTTGATCCCGTCAACACCGCTGGATACGATTCCTCCGGCATATCCCGCTCCTTCACCGCAGGGGTACAGTCCGGCAAGGGAGACGCTTTCGCCTGTCTCTGTGCGCCTGAGGCGTACCGGTGAGCTGGAACGGGATTCCATACCGACCATGATGCCCCGGTCAATGAAACCGGGAATCTGTTTGTCAAATGCCCGGAAACCTTCCTCCAGGGCAGTGCCGATGGCTGCCGGAAAGAGCGCGTGCATTTCCTCCGGTACATTTCCCAGAGGATAGGAGGAAGGGATGCAGAGGGTATCCGTGGCCTGGTGGTGCAGATAATCCGCAATGTTCTGGGACGGTGCCCGGAAGCCTTCGCGGTACGCTCTGGTTTCCAGTTCCTGCTGAAAGATGAAACCGTCCAGCGGATGTCCGCGGTCAAAGTCCGCAGTGTGTACCTGGACCAGGATCGCGCTGTTGGCATTCCTGCCGTCTCTTGCGGCATAGCTCATGCCGTTGACGACCAGCGCTCCGTCTTCCGTTGACGCCGGGATGACAATGCCTCCCGGACACATGCAGAACGAATAGACCCCGCGTCCGTCGGATGCCCTGTGCGTCAGCCGGTACGGTGCTGCGCCGAGTGCCGGGTGACCTGCATAGATTCCGTACTGGTTGCGGTCGATCATCTCCTGAGGGTGTTCCACCCGTACACCGGCCGCAAAGTCCTTCTGCTCCATCGCAATGTTCTGGCTGAACAGATTCCGGTACGTATCCGCGGCGCTGTGTCCGAGACAGAGGACGAGGTGCCGGCAGGGGATGATGCCCTGATCGGTCACGGCGCCCCTGAGTCTTCCGTTTTCCGTGAGCAGGTGTTCCAGCGTACAGGAGAAGCGGACTTCTCCGCCGAGCCGGACGATCTTCTGACGGATGTTCCGGACGATCTGCTGGAGCTTATCGGTGCCCAGATGCGGCATAGCCTGGTAGAGGATCGCTTTGTCTGCACCGGCTTCGACGAATTCCTCCAGGAGCTTGTGAACCCGGGGATCCTTGATGCGAGTGGTAAGCTTTCCGTCGGAGAACGTACCTGCACCGCCTTCACCGTACTGGACGTTGCTCGCAGGATCCAGGATCCCGTGCTCAAAGAAGCGCTGTACATCCACCGCACGTTCTTCCACGGACTTTCCGCGTTCAATGACGATGGGCCTGAGCCCACTTTCAGCGAGAATCAGGGCAGCGGACATTCCGGCAGGACCGAATCCCGCAACGACCGGTCGTTCATCGGATACGGCTTCTTTCAGGCTGTAGGCGTAGCGGAAACCGCGCTGGACATCCCGCAGGTGCATGTAGCGCTCTTCACTGCGCACCTTTGCCAGGACGGTATAGATCATCGTCACTTCACCGTGTCTTGCGTCAATGGATTCCCGTTCAATTTCAAAGTGCTCCACTTCGGAAGGCAGACAGTGCAGCTTCTTTGCAATATCTTCTGCACCGGGAAAATGTCCCGGTTCGCATTTGATCTGGTGGATCCGGATCATGCTTCCTCCAGCATCCGTTTACGGAAGTCTTCCTTCATCTCCGGGGTGATTCCGAGCTTTTCTTCCATATAGCGCTCTGTACTGCCGCAGGTATCCTTCATGAGCTTCAGAGCGGTATCCAGGTATTCCTCCCGGGCAACGAAGGCCGTTTCCAGCCGTTCCGCGAGTTCCCGGTCACCGGATTCCGCGTAGATCCGCTCCGCGAATACATGTGCGTCTTCTACGGCCGTCAGATTCGTCATCAGATAGTCTTCCCGGATCGTGTCTTCATCCACGCCCAGCATATCCAGCAGGAACATCGCGATGAGTCCTGTCCGGTCCTTTCCGGCCGTACAGTGGAAGATGACCGGTTCATTCTCTTCATCCATGATCATGCGCAGTACGGTTCCCATCTGCTTTACCGCATGTTCCTCCGTCAGGATCTCCCGGTAGACATCCGTCATGGACGGCATGGAACGGTAGTGATCCGCCAGATTGGCATGGTGTTCCCGGGTAACGCCGGAACGTTCTTCATTGAAGATGCGTATGTTCCGGTAATTGATATCTTCGATGACCCGGTCGGGTTTCTGCTGTACTTCCCGGGCTGTGCGCAGATCGATGATGGTCCGGATATCCAGGTCATAGAGTGTCTGCACATCTTCGTCATCCAGAGCGTTCAGTGCGTCCGCCCGGAAGAGAACACCGGACCGGATACGTTTTCCTTCTTTGCTGTAGGTATCTCCGAGATCGCGTACATTGCGTGCGCCGTTGAGTGTGATGATCTTCATGTCGTATCTCCTGCAATGAGGTCAGTATACACAAAAACACAGCGCTTCTCAAACGGGGGATCCGCCGGTTTCTGCGTATTACGGAGTAGAAGGAAGGTAAAGACCATGAAATTTTAAACGTATCGGGATTATGTAGCGGAACATCTGAAGGATTATCTGCCGGAATACTATCAGGACGCCGATCTCCGGATCATGCGGGTATGCCGGATCGGCGGAGACTACAATGCCCTGTGTGCAGAGCGTCCCGGCGTGAAGCACAGCGTCAGCGTCAATCTGGACGCGTTTTACCGGGCATACCGGCATGGTATGGATGAACAGGAGATGTTCCGCTCCATGGCCAGGATCATCACGGAACAGGAGAACAACGCGCCGGATGTCGGTGATCTGGAAGCGTATGCTTCGGTGAGGGAACGACTGTTCATCCGGATCTGCAGTGCAGAGATGAACAAAGCCTATCTGCAGAGCGCTCCGCACAGATGTTTTGAAGATCTGGCAATGACCTGTCACGTACTCATCGATCTTCCGCAGCGCAGTGATGTCTTTGCCAGTGTTACTGTGCGCTTTGATATGCTGGAGCGCTACCGTATTACGGAGGATCAGCTGTTTGAGGATGCGCTGGACAACAGTGTACGGGTCCTGCCGGCAAAGGTACAGCCGCTGCGGGAAGCGCTGGGAGAGACACTGACCTGTGCCGTCAATCAGCGGACGCTGTATGTGGTGACCAACAGCAGAGGGGTCAACGGTGCAGCGGCACTGTTCTATCCGGGTATGTTTGAGCACCTTGCGGCACTGCTTGGAAACAGCTACTACATCCTGCCCTCATCGATCCATGAAGTTCTGATCGTTCAGGCAGAAGAGGAGGATATCGCAGGAGAACTGGAGGAACTCGTAAGGGATGTCAACCGCCGGGTGGTGGATCCTTCAGAACGTCTTTCCGACCATGTCTACCGGTATGATGCGGGGACAGGCTGTTTCACACTTGCGGGCAAAGCGGAATGATCTTTGAAAGGATACGGACAGGAGTGTTAGAATAATACTGTTCACGCAGGGTCTTTCCGACTTCGGTAACCCCGTTCTGCGTGGATCTGTTTCCTGCCGGTGATGTGCATACGCACATGCTGCAGGTGCTTCAGGCAGTAAAGGAGTGTTATTTACGGGAGATCAGTTTATGTCAAAACGGAACTACATGAAAATGAAGAGTATCCGTATCCGCAAAGATGAATCCGTGCTGGACGCCATTGAGAACGCAATGCCGAAACCGCACTGGATCCACCATACAAAAGAAGACCCGCATTCAGTGACGGGCATTTACTACCTGCCGGAATGTGAGTGTTCACAATGCGGCTTCACCGTCGGCTTTGAAAAGCCCGTCTGTCCGCACTGCGGAGCGAAAATGGATACCGACTGAGATGTGTACCGGAAAGCTCAAGGTACTGGATGACAGAGAGATCAGGAGGCTGGCAGAGGAACTGCAGCAGTCTGATCGTTTTGCCGTGGCAATCGACGGACGCTGTACAGCCGGAAAAACGACACTGGCGGGCCGGCTCGCGGAACTGACGGGAGCGGATGTACTCCAGATGGATGACTTCTTCCTGCGTCCCGAACAGCGTACAGCTGAGCGCTACGCCGAGCCCGGAGGCAACGTAGACCGGGAACGGGTGTATGAAGTGCTGAAGGCATGGAAGGAAGAGGGTGCCGGATCATTCCGCAGGTTTGACTGCGGTGTGCTGGAACTGGGAGAAGAGAAAGGAATCTCCGGACAGAGGATCATCGTTGAGGGCTCCTACAGCATGCATCCGGTGCTGCGGGAATTCTATGATCTGACGATCTTCCTGACGGTATCGCCGGAGGGACAGATGAGACGGATCGCAAAGCGGGATCCGGAGAAGGTACAGGCATTCCGGGAGAAGTGGATTCCCCTGGAAGAGCGGTATTTTGAAGCTATGAACATACAGGATGTCTGTATGAGAGTCTATACAACGGAGTAAAGGAGAACAATTATGGCAATCACCAAAGAATTCAGCGACAGCATGCCGAAACTCGGCTTCGGACTCATGCGTCTTCCCCGTCTGGAAGACGGAACGATCGATGTGGAACAGTGCAAAACCATGACGGATCTGTTCTACAATGCGGGCATGCGCTACTTTGATACAGCGTATGTCTATGAGGGATCAGAGGCGGCCGCGAAGCAGTTCCTGGTGGATCGCTATCCGCGTGAGAGCTATTATCTGGCAACCAAGCTCAATGCCGGCATGCCTGGACTGGATGAAGAAAAGGCCAAAGCAGAGCTGGAAACCAGCCTGGAGCGTACCGGTGCCGGTTATTTCGATTTCTTCCTGCTGCACGCGCTTTCCCGCAACAACAAGCCCAAGTATGATGACTGGGGCATCTGGGATTTCGCGAAGAAAGCAAAGGAAGAGGGAAAGGTGAAGCACTGGGGGTTCTCCTTCCATGATGATCCGGAACTGCTGGAAGAGCTGCTGAATGAACATCCCGATGCGGAGTTCGTCCAGCTGCAGATCAACTATGCAGACTGGAACAGCCCCTCTGTACATTCAAAGGAGATCTATGAGATCTGCGTGAAGCACAACAAGCCGATCGTGATCATGGAGCCGGTGAAGGGCGGTACGCTGGCAAATCCGCCGCAGTCCGTCATTGATGAATTCAAGGCGGCCGATCCGGAAGCGTCTGTCGCTTCCTGGGCAGTGCGCTACTGTGCAAGTCTGCCGGGTGTCATGGTCGTTCTTTCGGGTATGTCCAACATTGCCCAGATGGAGGACAATCTGTCCTATATGAAGGATTTCAAGCCGCTGGATGAAACAGAGCAGGCAGTGATCCGCAAGGTACAGGATATCCTGGCAGCGATTCCCCAGATCCCCTGCACCGCCTGCAGATACTGCATTGCCGGCTGTCCGATGAAGATCAATATCCCGGATATCTTTGCGGCATCCAACCGGGTAACGATCTACAACCAGACGGAACAGGCTGCCAAGGCCTACGAACGTGCTGTATCGGGCGAGCATGCCAAGGCGTCTGAATGCATCAAGTGCGGTCTGTGTGAAGGTGTCTGTCCGCAGCACCTGGAGATCCGTGATCTGCTGGAGGAGTGCGCTGCGCGCTTTGAATGATGATCCGGACACAGGAAGACCTGGAGGATCTGATTGAAGAATGGGGCTTTGTCCCGTTCTTTTCCAATGAGATCGAGGGATTTTCCATCTCAGAGCAGATTGACCGGAAGCTCTGGTTCACAGCCGAAGAAGGTCCGTGGGAATGGAAGGGCAGGATCGCCCTGAAAGGGAAATGCGCCTATGGAAAACTCTTCGGGAAGAAGGCCGGATTCGTCAGCAGGAAGTGGTTTGCGGATCTGCTCAATTACCGGCGGGACGGATATGATTTCGACGCGCTCTACGATGAAGGGAAGGCACCGGACAAGGACCGGGAGATCATTGACCTGCTCGGGGAATACTATGCCCTGACGACCAAGGAGATCAAGCCGCTGCTCGGCTATGGAAAGAACGGACGCAAGGGCTATGATACGATCATTACGCGCCTGCAGATGGAGACCTATGTCATCGTAAAGAACTTCGTCTATGCCGTGGATAAGAACGGTGCGTTCTACGGCTGGGGCATTGCCCAGTATACAACACCGGAGGAGATGTTCGGTGAAGCCTATGTCCGAAGAGCCTACAAACGGGATCCGGAGGAGTCCCTGAAACGGATCATAAAGCAGATCCGGAAGATCGTTCCGGGAGCGGATGAGGAGACCGTACGGCGGTTCATCGCAAAATAAACGGCGGAAGAACCGCCGTTTTGTGTTATACGCCTCCGATGGGGATGGAGTCATCCAGCATCCGGATGATGCCTTTCTGCTGCTCGTAGATCTGTTCCCAGCCCGGCAGGATATCATCCGTCAGCTCTTCATAGGGATAGATCCGGAAATTGATGTGGTTGGCAAAGTAGGTATAGATCAGATCGGTGCGGAGGCCGGACAGCGTTACTGTCGTTTCTCCGTTGTCTACGGTCTTGGTGATGGTCAGTCCGGCAATCATGCCGGTCTGCTTCTCCGCGGTCTCCTGGGCAGCGATCATGTTGCCCATGGCATAGAAGACGATCGTATCGCCGATCCATTCCACGGGCTGAATGACATGCGGGTGATTCCCGACGATGATATCCGCGCCGGCTTCAGCCAGTTTTACAGCCAGTTCCCGCTGTTCCTGGTTGGGTTCATGTACATATTCCGTTCCCCAGTGGATGGCCATGATGACGACATCCGAGATCTCATCGGCTTTTCGTACCTGCTCGAGCATTTCCTCTTCCCGCCCGGGATACAGGTTGACCAGGTATTCCTTGCCTTCCGGCGGATAGAAGCCGTTGCAGCTGAAGGTCCAGCTCAGGAAGGTATAGGTGATTCCGTTGATTTCATAGACATTGAGTGCCTGCTGGTCTTCCCATGAAGTATAGGTTCCGGCATTGATGACACCGTCTTTGCTGTTCCAGTATTCCAGGGAACGCTGGATCCCGGTCTCTCCCATGTCCAGGCTGTGGTTGTTCGCTGTGGATACCAGATTGAATCCCAGACCGACCATGGCGTCTCCGAATTCCTGAGGGCTGTTGAAGAGAGGGTAGCAGTACAGACCGAGATCCGTACCGCCGAGCATGCTCTCCTGGTTGTAGTACTTCAGATCGTATTTCTCCACGATCGGCCGGAGGGGCTCCACCATTCCGGTAAAGTCATAGGTACCGTTTCCGATGCGGTAGGCATCTTTGTAAATGGCCCCGTGGATCAGACCGTCCCCGGTCAGAAAGATGTCGGCAGTATGTATTTCCGGTTCAATTTTTATTTCTTCGACGGGTGGTTCTGCTTCTGTTTCTTCCGTTGTCTGTTCCGGATGGGTAATCCTCCAGGTCAGGCCGGTGCCGAACAGCAGGATCAGTACGGCAAGCAGGACCGCCGCGATGCGGTTGTTTCTGTTCATGTTGTATGCCTCAGTGTTCGTAGGCGTTCATCAGACGCTCAAGTTCCTTCCAGGTGACTGCCATGGCAGAACCATGTGCCGGTTCCACCGCCGGGATCATGCTGTCCCAGAAGGGGATCAGCCGGAATTCCCCGTGCTGGATGTCATCGGTGTACAGGATCTGCATCTGTTTCCGGGTATAGTCATCGTAGATCAGATACCAGCCGTCCCCGTCCAGTTTCTTCATGACGCTGGGACCTTCCGACTGATAGTTGCCGAAGTGTTCCTCGAATTCCGTGAAATGATCCCAGTTGTCACCGTGTCCGCGGAAGAGGCGGGAGTATTCTTCCATCGGCTGACGTTCATCCTTCAGATAGATCGTATAGTCCAGACCGGTCTTCACGATGGTTCCGTCAATGACGTCGAAACCGGTATCCAGAAGCCGCTTCGGATAGCTGCAGGTATTCATGTCGAGGGTCGTGACGTAGTACATGCCATGGTCCGCAACACTGGAGAATGTCAGGATGTATTTGTTCTGGATCCGGTCGTAGAAGCCTTCCGGTGCCCAGGCCTGCAGACCGCTCATCTCGGTCTTGTAGCCGGAACGGTTGACCTTGAGCAGGTGCTCGTTGGTATAGGTGACCAGATCCGGGGTATCAAAGACATAGACGGAATCGGTATCGTATCCCTGGGTGGCAACCAGCCAGAACGTGCCGTCGGTCTTCCGGATGAGCGAGGGATCCCGCAGCCGTTTCGTACCGATGGTGGCACGGACAATGGTCTCATCGTTGTTGAACTTGAACCAGTACTGTCCGTCGTAGGTGTACATCATGCGCATGGTTTCTTCGTCGCTGCCGAAATAGGTGATGACATAGGCGACATACGGATCCAGCAGGACCAGATCATCGTGTTTCTCCTTGACATCATCTACGGTGGAAATGAGTACGATGGGTTCGTATTCCGCTGCATCTTCGCTCTTGTGAATCACACCGTCTTCGATGTACGCATGTCCTTCCGCTACGCTCCAGGTGACCGGAATGCCGTCTTCCAGTTCGGAGGGGAGGGTCTGTCCGTCATTGAGGAAGGGGTCCAGGATGCGTTCAGCCTGGGAGATGACCCTGCTGCGGGGATCGCCCTTGGGCTGGACATTGTTTGCTGTACAGCTGATCAGCAGCAGTGCTGTGATGACTACCAATACTGATTTTTTCATATCGGTACCATCATACCACAAAGCGTTCTGTTTTCCTGTGGCGTTCCCTCATAAACTATGAGAAAATAGATAAGGTAATTCAAAAAACGACAGGTGCACTACAGATGGAAAATTTAGTTACAATTCTTGATATCATCGGGGCAATTGCGTTTGCGATCTCCGGAGCGATGGTGGCGATGCAGAATGAACTGGATCTGCTCGGCGTGGTCATTCTTGCCTGCTGCACGGCAACAGGCGGCGGAATGGTCCGTGATCTTTTTCTGGGGCATATTC
>JAFWJP010000263.1 GCA_017514645.1 Solobacterium sp.
CGAAATCCTGCAGTTCATCTCCTTCGTTCAGTTGATTGAGCCGGAGCGTTGTCGCTCCTACGATCTGGAAGATGATCGTGACGGTCCCGGCTGTGCGGTCCGTGCCGGCTATTGTCAGCGGGATCCGCTCACCATCTGCATCTGTACGCAGAATGATGAACTGACCCGGCCTGGCCTTTTCCGCGATCAAGGGTGCCTCGATCTCCATCCAGGTGACGGTATCATTCAGTTTTCTCTTGTGAATGATCCTGTACATAGTTTCCTTCTCCTGTTTCCAATTACTTTCTGATGAATCCTGCTGTGTTTACAATTTCAATATAAATAACAAACCGCACATGATTCAAGATAATCCGCAACGTTCTGGTGCCTGTACAGAAACCGTCCGTACCACCCGTATCCGTACCGCGTTCCGTTTTCCCTTTCCTGCAGAGTATCGTTGTCTGATATGATGTTTGTGAACGCACAGAGACTGCAGGAATCCATGCAACGATATGAGGGTACAATTTATGAGCGTCAGCTGATCGATCGGGCGCTGACAGACCGTGACCGCGCTTTGATCCGGCATTTCTTCATCGTGCCTGAAAACGCGGAATATACACATCAATCGCAAACTCTCATCAATGAAAAACCCGGAGTGTTCTCCGGGTTCATACTCTGTATGGATATGTTACTTTGCGGGTACTTTTTCCTTGATCTCTTCTGTCAGGATCTCTGCCTGGTTGTCTCTGAAATACAGCAGACCCCCGGACAGCTCGAAATACTTTCTGCTGTCCGTCGTATCCACGGCATTCATCATTCCCTGTTTCAGCATCGTTACGATCGGGACATGTCTCGGCAGGATTCCCCGCTGTCCGTCCACCGTATTGACGTTCAGGATACTGGCGTCAAACTCCCGGAACAGACCGGCAGGAGTAACGATGCGGACATGGATCGGCATCAGAGCGTCTCCGCCTTCTTCACAGCGTCTTCGATCGTACCAACGCTCATGAACGCTGTCTCCGGCAGATCATCATACTTGCCGGACAGGATCTCACGGAAGCTGCGTACCGTCTCCTCGACCGGTACGTAGACACCCGGAATACCCGAGAACTGTTCCGCAACCGCAAACGGCTGGGACAGGAAGTTACGGATCCTTCTTGCACGGGCAACGGTCTTGCGGTCTTCTTCACCGAGTTCGTCCATACCCAGGATCGCGATGATATCCTGCAATTCCTTATAGCGCTGCAGGATCTCCTGTACTTCACGCGCTGTCTGATAGTGTTCCTCACCGATGACCAGCGGGTCCAGCATACGGGACGAGGAAGCCAGCGGATCAACCGCCGGATAGATACCCAGTGCCGCAATGCTGCGGTCCAGGACAAGACGCGCATCCAGATGCGAGAACGTCGTTGCCGGGGCCGGGTCTGTCAGGTCATCCGCAGGGACATAGATCGCCTGAACGGAGGTAATGGAACCCTTGTCCGTAGAAGTAATACGCTCCTGCAGCTGGCCCATTTCCGTTGCCAGCGTCGGCTGATAACCGACCGCGCTCGGCATACGGCCAAGCAGAGCGGATACTTCGGAACCGGCCTGCGTGAAACGGAAGATATTGTCGATGAACAGCAGGACATCCTGATGATCCTCATCACGGAAGTACTCTGCCATTGTCAGTGCAGAAAGCGCAACACGCATTCTCGCACCCGGCGACTCGTTCATCTGACCGTATGTCAGGACCGTATTGCCCAGGACACCGGAATTCTTCATTTCGTAGTACATGTCATTGCCTTCACGGGTACGCTCACCGACACCCGCCACAACGGAACGGCCGCCGTGCTCAATCGCGATATTGTGGATCAGCTCCTGCATCAGAACGGTCTTGCCGACACCGGCGCCGCCGAACAGTCCGATCTTTCCGCCCTTGGCATACGGACACAGAAGGTCAATGACCTTGATGCCTGTCTCCAGGATCTCACTGGTCGTCTGCTGCTGTGCAAACGTCGGTGCTTCCCTGTGGATCGGCAGATACTTGGTGGCCTTGACTTCTCCCAGACCGTCGATCGGCTCGCCCAGGACGTTGAACATTCTTCCCAGAACTTCATCACCGACCGGCACTTCGATCGGTGCACCGGTATCTTCGCATTCCATGCCGCGGACCAGACCGTCCGTGGAACTCATGGCAATACAGCGGACGACATCATCACCGATGTGCTGCGCAACTTCGGCAACCATCGCCTTGTCTGCCTTCTCATCCTTGATCCTGATGGCATTGTGGATGGTCGGCAGATTGTCCGGATCAAACCGAATATCGATGACAGGTCCAATAACCTGAATGATTTTACCTGTTTTACTCATCTTTTCCTCTCTCCTACACAGCGTTCGATCCGCTGACAATTTCTGTAATTTCCTGAGTGATCGCTGCCTGACGTGCCTTGTTGTATTCCAGCATCAGGTTCGCGCTCAGTTCATCTGCGTTGTCCGTTGCCGTCTTCATCGCTACACGCCGGCTCCCCTGTTCGGAAGTTGTGGATTCCATCCATTTCGCATAGGCAACCGTTTCCACCATCATCGGAATCAGCTGCTCCAGGATGGTCTCCGCATCCGGTTCGAACATCGTCTCCGCTTCCAGCTTCTCTTCCGCGTTTTCCGGTTTTTCCATCTCACACGGCAGAAGTGTCAGGATCTGCGGACGGAATGTCATCGTATTCACGAAATGCGTATACAGCAGCTGTACCGTCGCATACTCACCTTCGCGGAAACCTTCGATCCCCTTGTCGATATATTCCTTGATCTGCTCATAGGTAATATGATCGGAGGATACCGGTTCTTCGTTCACCAGGTGATATCCCTCATTCCGGAAGGAACTGAACATTGAAGTACCGATCAATACCACCGGATCCTCCTTGTTCAGAAGTGTTCTCGCTTCCTTCAGGATATTCATGTTGTATCCGCCGCAGAGACCCAGATCGCTGCAGAAGATCATCGTATACGCCTTTCCCTCCTGCTTCGGTCTGACCAGTGTCGTCTGGGCCATCGGGTTCCTGGATACGATCTCATTGACCGTTTCCTGCAGACGTTCCGTATAGATACGGTTCGCCTCTACCAGGTTCCTCTGCTTGAACAGTTTCGCGTTGGCGATCATCTCCATGGCTTTGGTGATCTTGCGTGTCGATCTGACCGATTTGATCCTTGATCTCAGGGCCTGTTTCGACTGTGCCATACTACTTTACTCCCAAAAGCGGATCAAACTGTTCCAGCGCAGCCTGCATCGTATCTTTCATACGCTGCTCCAGCTCCGGAGAAATATCCTTCTTTTCCTCCAGTTCATCAATGATATCCTGCCCGTTCTCGGCAAAATAACGATGAATGAACTTTTCGAAACGACCGACTTCCTCGGTCTTGACCTGATCGAGATAACCGTACTTTGCCGCAAACATGGAAAGTACCTGATCATGCATGGTCATCGGCTGATACTGCGGCTGCTTCAGCAATTCCGTCAGCCTTGCACCATGATCAATGATCTTCTTGGTTGCCGCATCCAGATCGGAACCGAACTGGGCAAAGCTCAGCATTTCATGGTACTGGGCCAGTTCCAGCTTCAGACTGGAGGAAACCTTCTTCATTGCCTTGGTCTGTGCGTTTGAACCGACTCGGGATACCGACAGACCACTGTCGACCGCCGGACGGACACCGGACGCGAACAGATCACCCTGCAGGAAGATCTGACCATCGGTAATGGAAATGACGTTCGTCGGAATGTAGGCGGAAATATCACCGGCCTGGGTCTCAATGATCGGCAGAGCCGTCAGAGAACCGCCGCCCAGCTCATCCGAAAGCTTCGCAGCCCGCTCCAGCAGACGGGAATGCAGATAGAAGACATCACCGGGGTACGCTTCACGTCCCGGGGGTCTCCTGAGCAGCAGAGACATAGTACGGTAGGCAACCGCATGCTTGGACAGATCATCATAGACGATCAGAACATCCTTGCCGTTGTCCATCCACTCTTCACCGATCGCACAGCCTGCGTACGGCGCAATATACTGCAGAGGCGCAGATGTCGAAGCACCCGCACTGATGACGACGGTATAATCCATCGCTCCGCCTTCCCGCAGCTTCTGCACCAGACGCGCAACCGTACTTTCCTTCTGACCGATCGCAACATAGATGCAATAGACATCCTTCCCTTTCTGGTTCAGGATCGCATCCACGGCAATCGCTGTCTTACCCGTCTCACGGTCACCGATGATCAGCTCACGCTGACCCTTGCCGATCGGAATCATCGTGTCGATGATCTTCAGACCTGTCATCAACGGCTGATACACACTTCTTCTTGTCATGACACCCGGAGCCACCCGTTCCACGGCCCGTGTCTTTTCGGTCACGATCTCACCCTTGCCGTCAACCGGCTGACCGATCGAGTTGATGACCCTGCCCAGCAGCGCATCCCCGACCGGGACCTCGACGATCCTGCCCGTACGGCGTACTTCATCGCCCTCACGGATCAGGGTATCGTTACCCAGAAGAACAGCACCGATATGATCCTCTTCGAGGTTCAGCACCATTCCCATTACTCCGTTCGGGAACTCCAGAAGTTCCGATGCCATCGCCTTGTCAATGCCCTGGACGTTCGCAATACCGTCTCCGACACTGATAACATAGCCGACATCATCCGAACGGATTACATTGTCATAGTTCTTGATCCGCTCCTTGAGCAGAGAACTGATCTCATCCGGTCTGATCTCTCTCATACCGTTTCTCCTTTCAGCAGCGCCCTCCGCATTTCATCAATCCGGCGCTTCATCGTAATATCCGTTACACTGTTGTCCGTAACGACTTTGATACCGGCGATCAGTCTCCTGTCAACCCGGTTGCGAAGCAGGATTTCCTTCCCTGTCTTCGCCGCGATCGCAGCCCTGATCCGCTCCAAATCCTCATCCGACAGCTTCCTTGCGGAATAGACTGTCGCAGGCTTGATGCCCAGCTCCTCGTTGGCCAGACCGACATATTCGTTCAGAATATCACGCAGGTAGTAAATACGGCTCTTGTCGATCAGAAGCTTCAGCAGGTGGATCATATCAATGCTGTAAAGATCACCGAAGACCGAATCCACCAGATCCTTCTTCTCCTGACCTGTTACCTTGATCGCATTGAAAAACTCCATCAGTTCCGGATAGGTATCCAGAACGTTCAGAAGATGTTCCGCCTCTTCCTTGATCTCTCTGACCGCGTTGTCCTCCCTTGCCAGGGAAAACATCGCACCGCCGTAGTTCTCAGCCACCGCGTTAATCATGTCCGGTCGCTTCCTTTACAAACGCATCGATCGCCTGACGGTCAAAGTCCTCCGCATTGCGGTCTTCCAGCAGTCTGCCGGCAGCCGCCAGCGCTACTTCAACCATCTCTCTCTGCATGTCCTGATACATGCTCTGACGCTCCGCCTCGATCTGCTCATGCGCCTTCTTCCGCGCCGCCTGCGCTTCGCTCTCCGCCTGCGCAAGGATCGCCGACTTCTCGTCCTTAGCCTGCTTCACGGCCGCAGAAACGATCGTCTCCGCCTTGTCCGAAGCCTCACTCAGCTGCTCCTTTGCCTTCTCACGGTCACTTTCTGCTTCCGTCCTGGCCTTTTCACCAGCCGCAAGGTCTTCCTGCATCTTCTCGGAACGCTTTGCCAGCCATGCCTTGACGGAATCCCAGAGGAAATAACGCGCAATCAGGAACAGCACCAATGTACTCAGAAGCTGTACTGACATCGTCAGGATATTCGGCATCAATTGATTGTATACATCTACATCAATCATTGCATGCCTCCGGATCAGTACACGAAAATCAGAATGATGGCAATCAGCAGACCATAGATCGCCGCTGTCTCAGACAGCGCAATACCCAGGATCATGTTGGAACGCAGCTGCGGCAGCATCTCCGGGTTCCTTCCCATCGCCTCGATTGCACGACCTGCGGCAATACCTTCACCGACACCGGTACCCATACCGGCACAAACGGCGATACCCGCACCGATCGCGATCAATCCTTTAGTGATATCCATACAAAAGCCCTCCTTATTTAGCTCTCTTCAGTTCATCAGGGATCTCAACCCCAACGAATACCATTGTCAACGTTACAAAGACCAGCGTTTGAATAAAGCCGGCGAATATATCAAAGTATGCGTGCAGCACCGGCGCAATGACCGGACCCATGAAGTTGAACACGCTTCCTTCCACGAACAGATGTCCGATCAGATTGGACAACGCCTGCGCACCTGCATAGACCAGTGACATCATGATACCGCCGCAGAGAATGTTTCCAAACAAACGCAAAGACATCGAAATGATCGATGAAAATTTGCTCAGGATGTTGATCGGCAGCAGCACCGGAATCGGCTCCAGGAAACTGTGGAACCAGGCCTTTACCCCGCTGTACCTGAACGACGCCACCTGCGTGATCACCCAGGTAATGATCGCCAGTGTCAGCGTTACACTGAGATTCGCTGTCGGCGAAGAGATCCCGAACAGACTGATCACGTTTGACAGAAAGATATAGATCGATATCGCCAGAATGTACGGTGTAAACAGTTCCGCGTGCTTCGGACCAACACTCTCCTTGACATCCTCATATACCTTCTGTACACCCAGGATCGCCGGCACAATGATCCCTTTCGGCTGCGCCAGAGGATCCGTCCTGTCGATCTTCTTTGAAATGATGATCATTGCCAGAGCGATCAGGATCGTCACAAATATGATCCGGAATACATCTGCCTGCAACTCAACGTTCATTCACATCACCCTTTCCCGTGAATATCAGTTCCGCAACTGCTGTGATCTTGATAATACCAAGACCGGCCGCAGCCGCAAAGATGTTGAACCATTCAGGTTTCAGTGCCGCAAGGATCAGCACCCCTGCCATCACTGTATAATCGATCAGGAATCCGGAAAACACCTGAAGTCTTCCGGCCCCCTGCTGATAGATCCAGGCATCGCTTGCCAGCGAGATCCGCCCGTAGATGAGCAGCGCTCCTGCCGCCCCCAGCGCAAACCCCAGCCCGTACGTCCTGTTGATGAAACCGGTACAGAGTCCGAGTATGCACAGGATCCGCAGCAGCTTCCAGGAATGCTTGGTCATAGACACCTCTCAACAATAACTAAGTAATTATACTGCAAGCCTGCAGATTATTCAAAACCTCGGTCAGACAGTTTTCACCCAGTATAACATGTTGCGCATTTATGATATTCCTGCGCCTTATATCAGTAAAACAAATTCTGCTAATCGTATCATCAGATCAACTGATAGATGTTATCGCATCAGATACCTTGCGATGAATCCGGCAGCCATGCAGATCAGACCCGCTGTACCGAACGCATTCAGCCGGTTTTCCCTGCGGTCCATCTGAGAAGATTCGTAAGCAAGGTTTCTCTCCTGCGGATTCATCAGACCGCCCCCAAGCGGAAGGAACACACCATTGCCTGCGATCGCTGCGATGGCGCCTTCCAGGATCATCAGATTGAACCATTGCGTCAGATCACCGTGTCCGGCCAATACGACCGCTCCGCCGATACCGGCAAGCAGCGCTGCCCAGCACATCGTCCGCAGCACTCAGTCCTCCTCTTCGATCAATCCCAGCAGGTCCAGGATCCGGTTCAGATCGGCAGTATCCTGATAACTGATCGTTACAGTCTTCTTTCCGACATCGACCTTTGTGCTGAGCTTCTCCTCCATCCGGTTCTCCAGATCCCTGATCCAGGGATCCTTGTGCACTTCCTTTGTTCTGCGTGCCTTGTCCGGATCCTTCAGCAGCGTCTTCACATACTTCTCCACTTCCCGGACAGACATCTTTTTCTTCAGGATGTACTCCGCGCTCTCCACGATCTGCGCTTCATCCTGCAGTGCCAGCAGCGGACGGACATGTCCGGTCGTCAGCTTCTTTGCGGTCACCATCTCCTGCACTTCCTGCGGCAGCTTGAGCAGCCGCATGAGGTTCGCGCAGTATTCCCTGGACTTTCCGACGCGTTCCGCCAGCTTCTCCTGTGTATAGCCAAGACGCTGCACCAGCGATTCATACGCCGCAGCTTCCTCCATCGGATTGAGATCCTCACGCTGAACGTTTTCCAGGATCGAGATCTCCATCATTTCTTCGTCGGAGAAATCCACGCAGATGCACGGTACACGCACCAGACCAGCCATCTTCGCCGCCCTGAGACGCCGTTCACCGGTGATCAGTTCATAATCCTTGACGCTCTTGCGCACCAGAAGCGGGGTAAAGATTCCGTGGAGCTTGATGGAGTCCGCCAGTTCATTCAGGGCTTTCGGTTCAAATTCTCTTCTGGGTTGGTAGGGATTGGGCCGGATCTCATTGATGCTGATCTCCAGTTCCCGCCTCCCCGGCACGTCCCCGTTATTGTTCTGGATATCATCCAGGAACTGTTCCACATTGGATCCGAAGATGGAATCGAGTCCCCTTCCGAGCGCTTTCTTCTTTTCTGCCATCAGCGGTTCCTCCCTTCGTTCTGGGTAATCACTTCCTTGGCAAGGGCCGCATAGCTCTTCGCCCCTTCCGAACGCGTATCGTATTCAAAGATGGATTCTTCCCGGCTCGGCGCTTCTGCCAGACGGACATTGCGCGGGATATAGCTGCGGTAGACCTTTTCCTTGAAATACTTGCGTACTTCCTGCTGTACTTCGACCGACAGCTTTGTACGTACATCGAACATTGTAAGCAGTACACCCTCGATCGACAGACCGGGATTCCAGAGCTTCTGCACCAGCCGGATCGAACTGAGCAGCTGGGTCACACCCTCCAGCGCAAAATACTCGCACTGTACCGGAATCATGACAGAATCCGCGGCCGTCAGGGCATTGGTATTGAGCAGTCCCAGATCCGGCGGACAATCGATGATGATGTAGTCGTACTGATCGCGTACAGCGTCCAGCTTCGCCTTCAGAAGATGTTCCCGGCCGATGTGGTAATCCCCGGAAACCAAGTCCACATTCGCTCCGTAAAGATCCACCGTCGCCGGCAGAAGATCCACGGGCGGCATATTCAGCTTGACCCGGTTTTCCTCCACCGTATCATCACCGACCAGTACTTCATAGGTTGTACGGTTGCGCGGGAATCCCGTTTTGTTGCCGCCGATACCGTGTGTTGCGTTACCCTGCGGATCCAGATCCACCAGAAGAACCTTCCTGCCGGCATAGCCAAGACCCGCCGCCAGGTTGATACTGGTGGTCGTCTTGCCGACACCGCCCTTCTGATTTGCTACTGCTATGATCTTTCCCATCGTGATCCCCCTTATGATTTCGGAAAGCGGATAATGACCCGGACATCTTCATCCGTTTCTTCCGTTTCCGACAGTATGTCGATTCCCATCCGTTTGACCATTCTGACACATTCATGCACCGAATTCAGTCCGATCCGGATATTTCTTGCGAACCCTTTGGTCCGGTTCTTTTTCTTCTTATTGCCGCTGATCAGTTCTACATACGCTTCCGTCTGGCGTACCGTCAGATTCTTGTCCAGAATATGCCTGTACGCTCCCATGCGCTTTTCTTCCGGCAGCGCGAGCAGTGCCCGGGCATGCCGCTCGGACAGTTTCCTGCTGACAACGGCCTCCTGGATCTCCGGCGGCAGATTGAGCAGACGGATCTTGTTCGCTACACCCGACTGACTCTTGCCGATCTTTTCGGCCAGTTCCTCCTGTGTCAGGCTTGCCTGACGCATCAGATGTACATAGGAACGGGCTTCTTCAATGGCTGACAGATCCTCCCGCTGAATGTTCTCGATCAGCGCCATGCCGGCCGCTTCGTCTTCACCCGGTGAAAGCACATAGCAGGGAATCTTCTCATATCCCGCTCTGCGGCAGGCCCGGAACCGGCGTTCTCCGGCGATGATCTCGTATCCGTCCTCCACTTTTCTGACGGTGATCGGCTGGATCAGACCGTTCTCACGGATCGACGCTGTCAGTTCCTCCATCGCCTGTTCATCAAAGATGATCCGCGGCTGATAGCGTGACGGACGGACTTCCCCGATATCGATCATACGGATTTCTCCGGCGCTGTCCTTGTTCAATATGTCAAATATACTGCGTTTCATATTGCCTCCCATCAGAGCGGATGCTTGTGGATCTGCCCGTAATTGCGCGGATACTTCCGCGGTGTCTCTTTCGTCTTGGTACATATGACCAGCGTACGCTCACCGGCACTCGGCAGGTTCAGACGTATCACTTCCGTCTTCCCGATTCCAAGCACCTCCAGCGCATGCGCTGCCTGTGTCTTTTCGTCTTCTCCCTGGCTTCCCTTCATGGCCGCAAAGATACCGCCGACCCTGGCAAGCGGGACGCACAGTTCACTGAGCACGGGCAGAGACGCTACTGCCCGGGCCGTGACGCCGTCGTAGGCTTCCCTGTGCTGTGCCGCGTGATCCTCCGCCCTTTCGTTGATCACGGTGACGTTGGACAGTCCCAGCACTTTGACTGCTTCCCTGAGGAACGTGCATCGTTTGCCCAGCGGTTCGATCAGCGTGATGTCCAGATCCGGCCGTGCG
>JAFWJP010000264.1 GCA_017514645.1 Solobacterium sp.
CCGTATCCGGGCAATGAAAAACCATGTCCGTGACATGGTTTGTGAGAGTATCCTACAGATCCGTTTCCCAGATCTCCTCGATGATCTGCTGGGAAGTGATCCAGTCCGCCGGACCTTCCTTTGTCCTGTGGAATCCCAGACTTCCGTACATATTGCGGGCAACCGTAAGAATGTTGTAGGTGGACAGCCACATATGCGTATATCCTGCTTCCCGGGCTTTCTGCATCGCTGCAGCGATCATGGCCTTTCCAAGTCCCTTTCCGCGTTCCTCGGTCTCCATATATACAAAGCGCAGCCTGCCGGTCTTTTCCCCGTCTTCCGTGAAGAATACGGATCCGACCGGTGTATCATTCCGCTTCACCAGCAGGATGAACTGCTTTGCCGGATCGAGATGCACCGCAAAGTCCCGGATCAGATCCTCCACAGGATCGTTCTCTTCATCCGTGAAGCCGAACTCATCCTTGAAGATCTGCATCTGCCTGCGGATCACATGCGCAATGTCATCCATCGTAAAGTCTGTGGTCAGTACTGCACCGTTGTGTTCTGTTCTGATTGAGAGTCTGTCAGACATGGATCATTTCCTCCTGTTTGCCGCTGAAGATATTTTATCATGCCGGAAATGCCCGCTGACGCATTCTTTCCGATATACTGTAGAAGAAAGCGAGGAAGAACGATGCTGTACATCAATCAACTGGATTATCCCGATATGGTCTATCACCACAACATGAAGGAAGGCGGCGCCGGTGAATACAATACCGTCAAGGTTGCCGGATGCGGACCCTGCAGCCTGTGCATGATCGTTGAGAATATGACATACCAGCACCTGGATCTGCAGGAATGCCTGGAGATCTCGGAAAACGTCAAGGCCAACATGGATATGGGAACGGATCTGAAGATCCTCGGACCGGTCATTGCGGAAAAGTTCAACATGAAGTACGGAGAGACCTCTGACGTCAAGGTCCTGCAGGAACACCTCTCCAAAGGCGGCATGGCTGTTGCGAACTCCGGCGGCGACCGGGAAGGCTATACCGGCCTGCTCACGCACGGCGGACACTACGTTGTCGTCCTCTCCTGGGACGGTACGGAGTTCTGCATCCTGGACCCTTCCTATACCGAAACGAAGTTCCATGAAGAAGGCAGAGAGGGCAAGGTCCGGGAGGAGTATCCTTTCATCTATGTGAAGGAAGCGGACCTGGTCAAGGACTGCGAAAACCGGGATCCTTCGTTCTACCTGTTTGCGAGATGAAGTACATCGATATCTGCGTCAACCTGTTCAGCGAGCGGCTTCCGGACCCGGATGAAGTGATCCGCAAGGCAGCTGCGGAAGAGATCCTGTGCATTGCGGACGGCTGCGATATGGCTTCAAATGCCCGTCTGGACGCGTATCTGAGGACACATGAAGGAATCTACGGTACCGTAGGCATTCACCCGCATGATGCCAAGGATATGCAGGAAGGCGATACGGAGCGTCTGGCAGAGCTCATGCGCACGAACGAACGGATCATCGCGTTCGGGGAGTGCGGTCTGGACTACGACCGCATGTATTCACCCAGGGATGTACAACTTGCCTGTTTTAACGCCCAGGTGGAACTGGCAGAGCGGTATGAAAAGCCGCTGGTCATCCATGAGCGGGAGGCTGTCAGTGACACCCTCCGCATCCTCGAAGACCACCGGGCACAGGCAGGACGCTCCGTGATCCACTGCTTCACCGGCAATGCGGATACCGTGAAGCAGTACGTTGATCTCGGCCTGTACATAGGCATCACGGGCTGGGTGTGCG
>JAFWJP010000265.1 GCA_017514645.1 Solobacterium sp.
CGCTCTCCGAAGGAGCTTCACATTTCCCTGTTCGGAAACTTGCACCGGCCGTTTCCTCTCTTCAGGCACAGGCTGAAATGTTACTTATCTTCATCACAGATTTATTCGTATGTTATCACAATTGCTTCAGTAAGAAAAGAGTTAATTTACATTGCGAAAGGATCGCTGAAAGCAGCAATGATCTTTTCCCTTAGGGTAGTATTGCGGCGGTGTCTTTCCAGTGTTTCCACACCCTTGAGAAAGGCTCCGGCTTCACCCAGCAGCACCAGTGACTGACGGGCCCGGGTAACCCCGGTGTAGATCAGGTTGCGCTGCAGCATGATGCTGTGCTGCCAGGTAACCGGCATGACGACGATCGGGTATTCACTGCCTTGTGACTTGTGAATGGAGATACAGTAAGCCAGGGTGATGTTGGTGAAGGTTTCAGGCGTGTATTCCACATAGATCCCGTCGAAATTGACAACGATAACCGGTTTTCTGTTTTCGGTTTCTGCCGCATATTCAATGGATTCCAGGATGCCTATGTCACCGTTGTATACATCATCGTCCGGCTGGTTTTTCAGCTGCAGGATCTTGTCCCCTTCCCGGAAGGTCAGGTAACCGTGTTTCAGTTCCCGCTTTTGCCGGGATGGCCCGTTGAAGCATTCCTGCAGCGCGTTGTTCAGAACATCGATGCCTGCTTTGCCGTTGTACATCGGGGCAATTACCTGCACGTCATTCATTTCATACCCCTTGTTGAGTGCTGACTGCACAATCGTCAGTACCTGGTCCCGGATTGTACCGGACCGGTTTTCAAGAAACACGACATCGTTATGATAGCGTGAGAAGTCAACATCCCCGTTATGAATGTCATGCGCAAGGCTGATGACATCGCTGCCCTCTTTCTGCCGGTAGATATGATTCAGCCGGACCAGCGGGAACATGCCGGCTGCGATCAGGTCACGCAGCACACTGCCCGGGGATACCGAAGGCAGCTGGTCTTCATCACCGATGATGCAGATCTTGCGGACATGCCGTGAAGCTTTCAGCAGATTGTAGAACAGCCAGTCATCCACCATGGAAAATTCATCCACGATCAGCAGATCGGCCATGACCGGGTCTTCTTCATTCTTGCCGAAGGTATTGGTCTCCAGATCCCAACGCAGCAGTGAATGCACGGTAAAAGTCTCGGTTTCGGTCAGCTCGGAGAGCCGCTTGGCAGCCCGGCCGGTCGGGGCCGCACAGACAATTGTGCTGCCCGGATAAAGCATGCGGTACAGATCAACCATGGCCCTGACCACTGTGGTCTTGCCGGTGCCGGGCCCCCCTGTCAGGATGACAAACGGAGCAGTAAAGAACTGTTCAATGGCCCGGATCTGGTCTTCATCATAGGTAATTCCGAGATTCTGCTGCATCTGCTCAAGATACTGATGCAGCAGGCTGTCATCGATCGGTTCACTGTCCTGGTACGGGAATCCTGCCAAAAAGGAGCTGATCCCGGTTTCCGCTTCATGCTGGGTTACGGGATATATACGGTTTTCTTCCCGCACCAGCTGATGATGCAGCAGGGTTTCCTGCAGCAGTATGTCAAAATCCGCATCAATATCCGGCGTTTCTTTTCGGAAACGTTCTGCCAGTATATCTATATCCGTCCAGCTGTCACCCCGGGCCACACAGAGATCCATGCACAGGGAAATCAGCAGCGCGTACAGTCTTCTTTCATCATCCCTGGCAAAGCCGAGGCTCATGGCCATCGCGTCAGCGGTTTTGAAACCGAAACCATCGCATTCCTCAATCACCCGGTAGGGATTTTCCTTGAGCTTGGTGAGCACCTCCCGGCCATAGGCCCGGTTTAGCCGGACCAGGTTGCGGATTCCGACCCCGTGCACATTAAGAAAACGGACCAGTTCGCTCATGCCGTCCTCTTCTTCCTGAATGCCCTCATAAATAACCCTGGCTTTGTCTGCAGACAGGCCCGGAACAGTGTAGAGAATCTGATCATCTTCCCGGATCAGCTGCAGGCAGTTTTCCCCAAGCAGGTCCACGATTTTCTCGGCGGTCTTGCGGCCGATATACGAGAACTGCACCCCGGACAGATAGCGGATCACACCCTCACGCTCTTCCGGCAGGAGACGTTCCATGGAACTGATCTGGAACTGCATGCCGTAGCGC